>JAYTMW010000197.1:0-9748 GCA_043728105.1 Saprospiraceae bacterium
CGCCGAGCGTTTAAGTGTTTAGGAAAATTAGCTACTCGGCGGATGAATCCGCCGCTACAACATACGCCCGTCCCTCACCCGCTTTCATAGAAGCAACAGTATAGTGAATACCATTGAAAACCACGAGGTTGTTTTGGGTTTCAATATTTTCTTCAGTTGAAAAATCCAATGAAAGTGTGCCAAAATGCTCAAAATACTGAGGGGCCTCCTTGCCGAAATTTAAAGCAGGTAATTTTATATTTTTCACATCTTTATCAATATCCAAATTTACAACAAAGACGTATTGCGGTTTATCACGCTGCGT
Source organism: Saprospiraceae bacterium (assembly GCA_043728105.1). Lineage (GTDB taxonomy): Bacteria > Bacteroidota > Bacteroidia > Chitinophagales > Saprospiraceae > JAAFJT01. Next base: position 305 of record JAYTMW010000197.1, read on the forward strand.
CCAAGCCACTATTTTTTTATTCCCCGTAGCATCAGGCGGTATAAGCCATTGACAATCAGCATGTTGAATATTTTTAAAAATACTATCTGAATATGCTTTGATGCGATTTAAGTTTTCAAAAAGGGCATCATTGCTACCCCAAACGTAAGCCCCATGCGTCGCTTTGGGCCCATTTTCAATCCGAAAAACGTAGAGTTTTGTGTAATGCTCGTTGGGTGCGGGCGTTGGGTGCGGGTCACGTTGCTCAAAACCCAAGCCCATATAACTCGGCATATCGGTCATAAAAAGACCCATAAAAAAACGTGCTTCATTGCCTTTTAAATAAAATTCGTCGAAACGAGGGTCGTCTTTGTCACCCGTCATCATCGTAAAACAGGGCGATACTTGTCGAGTGTGCAAAATATCGAGATAGCGACGAAACTCTTCCATAAATTGTTTTGAGCCAACCACCATGCTCTGCAAATCGCCCAAAGTCGCTTCCGCTTCCGCCATTTCTAAGTGGTCCACCTCATCGCCGTAAGCAATTTCGTCGGCAGGAGACAAAAAAGTTTCCGCAAACGAAGCAAAATAAGGCACTTCTTGCGCAATGCGATTTTTGATATAACCCATCACATCGTAAAATACGGAACGCTCGGACGGCACACCATCGGGACGCATTTGCACGTGCGCCATGTCACCCCGCATGAAATCAAAATTATATTCACGTTGAATAGCGGCGTAATGGTCTGCCACATAATCCCAATTTTCGACGATGGGTTTTTCAAAATCTATGTCCCAATCGGCATTATTATTTTTATTTTCAAACAATTTATAACGGGTCAAAGGGCCAAAAACACGGCTAAATGTTCGGGGTTGCGCAATCGAAAACTCTACCCATTCACGCCCTTTATCGTCCACGGTGGGCTTACTATTTGGGTCAATTATCAAACCTCGGTAAGGCGGAGCCATCGTTGCTGGCACGGTTTCAAAATGATTGTCATAGAGCATCTGAATCAATTCTGCCCGATTTTCGAGGCGGCGAGCATAGTCGTATTGCTCCCCAAATAAGATGCGAATACGGTCTTTTTCAGAAAAATCAGCACTAAAAAATTGCTCTTTTGTAGGCGGTAATGTAGCGGTATTTTTATTTTTTACAAAATTAAAAATCAATTCTTGAACGGACTCATGTAGATTATTATCATGTCTAACTATTTGATAACCAATGCGTTGCAACCACTCGAAGCATTGTGGATTGGCTAAGGCTTGCTCGGAAAAACGGTCGGTGTGCGGTATCACATCCATCCCCACAGCTTTGCCCAAACCATGCAAAATATTGATAACTACTTTCAATTGTTTTTCCACAGTATCCAAATGCGGCATCGCTCGTTGCAACTCGACACTCATAAATTCGGGGTTGATTTGCCAACTACTCATACCGTACAAACTCGCCACCACGCCAGGCTCCCAAATGGGCAAAAGATGCACCACATTTTGCGCTTCGGGCAGCGTGAGACTGTATTTTATGACGTGCCAAAAACTGCCAATAGTGCGGACATTAATGCCCACCATATTCGCCGTTTTGAGCCAAGTACCCCCCTTCCCGCCTTTTGCGGGATTTCCTTCGTCCATGATGCCTTTGGCTTCATCACGCTGTGGCGTGACAGTATTTTTGCTTTTCAGAGGGCTTTCAATCGTTTTTAAAGGATTGAAAGCATCATAAAATTGTGCGCCCAACTTTTTTTCTAAAAAATGAATGAGTTGTTGGGCAGGCATATTCACCGCATCAGAAGGTTTCAAATGCGGCATAAAAGAGAAACTATGGTTTTGGGAGAGATCCACGAAAGGCGTTTTCATCGGAGTTTCATTTTTCATAAAAGAAGTATATTTTTATGCGCTTTATCGTGCCGTTAGATGTAATTTTGTTTTTTCATTTACAAAAGTGATCATTTATTTTATTCAAAAAATAATATAGACATCATTTTTTCAAAAAAGCCTTTTTTATGAACAAAAGCTCATGGTTTTATGCCGTTGGTTTGCTCAAATGTCCTCGTTGTCACGAAGGCGATATGTTTAAAACACCTACATTTTCCTTCAAAAAACCCTTTGACATGCACGAAAATTGCCCACATTGTCAACAGCGTTATACCTTAGAAACGGGTTTTTATTACGGTGCCATGTTCATTTCTTACGGCATCACGGCAGTTTTGATATTTGGGATGTTTGGCGTTTTTAAATTCCTTTTGGGTTTAGATGTTGTCACGTCTTTTGTCATAGCGACAATTGTTGTTTTTGCTTTATTCGTTTGGCAATTTCGAGTGTCGAGAACTATTTGGTTGAGTATTTTTGTGAAATATAATAAGAAATTTTCGGAAAAAAAGTGAAAATACTGAGGGGGTAAATCGAACCCTCCAAGAGTTTTAAACTCTTGGAGGGTTTAGCGGTTGTTAAATCACACCAATTCTTGACAAGCCTTATACAAATCGCCCCATTCACTCCTGTTTTTTACCACCGTTTCAAGGTATTCCACCCACACAATTTTATCTTGATTGGTATCTTTTATGACCGCCCCCGTAAGGCTCGCTGCAAGGTCATTGGCACTGATTTTACCATCGCCAAAATGCGTGGCTAAGACCTGTCCGTTGTTAATCACCGAAATCGCTTCGGCGGTGCTGAGGGTGGAAGTCGGGCTTTTAAGTTTGGTTTTACCATCTTCGGTTACGCCGTTTCTCAACTCTCTAAATATGGTTACGAGCCGCTGAATTTCTTTGATTGGGGCAGCTTGTGGGGGTAATTCTAAGGATTTACCCATCTTTTCGACTCTATTTTGTACTATTTTCACCTCTTCTTCAAAATGAGAAGGCACGGGCAAAACCACCGTATTGAAACGCCGACGCAAGGCAGACGACAATTCATTTACGCCTTTATCTCTATCATTTGCTGTCGCAATAATGTTAAAACCTCTGCGCCCTTGCACCTCCATATTCAATTCTGCAATGGGCAAAGTTTTTTCAGAAAGCAAGGTTATGAGCGCATCTTGCACGTCACTCGGTATCCGTGTAAGCTCTTCGATGCGAGCAATTTTACCTTCTCGCATCGCCGTCATAATGGGTGACGAGACCAAAGCGGCTTCGCTGGGGCCTTCCGAAAGCAAGCGGGCGTAGTTCCAACCGTAGCGGATTTGTTCTTCGTTCATGCCCGCCGTGCCTTGCACCAAAAGGGTAGAATCGCCAGAAATAGCGGCGGCCAAATGTTCCGACACCCACGTTTTGGCAGTGCCAGGAACGCCCACGAGGAGCAACGCACGGTCGGTAGCAAGGGTCGCCACGGCTACTTCCATGAGTCGGCGGCTACCATAATATTTGGGTTCAATATCAAATCCTTTGAATTTTCCACCCAACAAATACGTGACGACTGCCCACGGCGACATTTTCCAACTCGTCGGGCGAGGTTTGTCATCATTTTCTATCAAAAATTTGAGTTCCTCGGCGTAAGTCGATTCGGCGTGTGGGCGTATTAAATTGTTTAAATCCATTAAGGGAATGATGAATGATAAATTATGAATGATGAATTTGCAAGTGGTTGATAGTCAATGTTTTATGCGCTAAAAATTGAAATTTTAGTAGTTCTATATTCAGAGATTTCAATAAAAATTGATGCAGATTTACAATTTCGCTCATTACCAACATCTCAAAAACGCTAAGAAAAACGTGTCATTGCGAGGAGGTACGACGAAGCAACCTGTTATTTAACTTGAGATTCTCTTCTCAAAATAAGTAGAAATAGTGCATAAATTGAGCGATTATAGTAGGTTTAGCGAAAGACATTCTGCGAAAACTAACAGATTGCTTCGTCGTACCTCCTCGCAATGACACGTTTTTCTTAGCGTTTTTAGCATTTCCTACTAAAAAACGACCAAAAATACTGAGGCTCCCCTTTTTCAAAATCGGCTCACAATATTATCCTTTTTTTAAAGAAAAAGTAATAATCGTACCTTTGTTTTCGGCACTGTCAATGCTCAAATGTCCGTTATTTTTTTCAATAAATTCTTTTACAACTATCAGCCCCAAACCTGTGCCTTTTTCATTCGCCGTGCCTCGTCTCACATTTGTATTGCCTACGGTAAATATTTTTTGAACCGTATCGGGCGACATACCAATACCTTCATCCTTTATTTCTATTAAAACTTTATTGTCTTTTACCGTATTTGACAAACAAATAGAGCCGCTAAGTTTTGTAAATTTAATAGCATTTGACAAAATGTTTCTCATGACCACACCTATCTGATTGATGTCAGCTTCTACAAAAATATTTGGGTCAACGGTGTTATTGATTTTAATATTTTTGAGTTCAGCAAGGTCGGCAAGAAGGGCAATTTCCTCATTGGCTTTTTCATAAATATTAAAACGAACAGGCTTAGATTCAATGCCTTGAAGTTGTGAAAAAGACCATTGCAATAGGTTTTCAAGCGAAACATGCAAGGAATTGACATTGGATTTCACTTTTGAAGAAATTTCTTCAAATTTTTCAGTCGAAAGCATTTTTGAATCCCACAAAGAAAGCAAGGCTCTCAAACTCCCAAGCGGCGCACGAAGGTCATGCGCAACAATTGAAAACAGACGATCTTTAGTAATATTTACACGTGTTAATTCTTCCTTTTGAAACTCTAATTGCTCTTGTTGGGCTGTAAGTTGTTTGTTTTGTTTGTCTTTTTCACGAATATTTCTGTATAAAACAATAGCAAGAAGGAGAATAAAACCCAAGACAGAAGCAATCAAAATAGAGTAAAGTTGTTGCCTTTTGAGCTCACTTTGCTTTTTTTCAAGGTCAAAAGCCGATTGAATTTTGAGCGTACTTAGCTGCATATCTTCCGAAGTTTTCGCTTTCAAAACACTATCTCTAAGGGCATCACCAATTTTATGTGCCATTAAAGCCTTATCAAAAACACCTGTTTGAGCATAAATATCAGACTGAAGTAAATAAGCATCCACGATATTGTCTTGAATATACCATGCTTTGTGTTGCTTTAAAGCCAAAACCCGTTCAATGTACGTGAAGGCAATATCATAATTTTTTTGTTTGAAATTAAGTTGCGCAATCGTCAACAAGAGGTTACTCAAAGATTGAATGTCTTTTACATTTTCAGAAAATAAAAGGAGTTTTTGGAAATAAAAAAGGGCTTCTTTGGGCTTACCCAATTTATTGTAAATAGCACCCAAATTAGAAAGTATCATCGTATGATTACTCTGAATTTGAGGTGTTCCTGCCATTTCGTTGAAAACTTTATAGGCTTTTAGGAGGTAGAATTCAGCCGTATCGAGTTGATTTTTTTCATCGTAATAATTGCCAAGAGCAAGAAGCGGTTTTATTTTTGACGTAGGATTTTTAGCCACTTCGCCATATTTATAAGCCAATTTCACATATTCCAAAAATTTTTCAGTATTTTGTTGATGGTCATTCACGAGTGCCATACCGTAGTACGCTCTTGAAATACGGCGATTATCACCCAGTTGCTCTGCCATTTTTAAGCAATCGTTGTAGTCGCCAAGCACAACCGATTCATCACCTTTATTGTATTGCAGAATGAGGGCTTTGGCAAAAAGATTGTCGTAGACCCCCTCAGTATAAGAGAGTTTTTTAGCCAATTTTATAGCTTGTTCATGATAAAAAAGGGCAGTATCGGGTTTGAATTGATTTTTTTCGTAGTCCTCGGCAAGAGCAAAAAAGAGGTGAACCTTGCTTGTATCGTCTTGTGCTTTGTCCAATAAAAAACGCAAACTATCCACCCTTGCTTGACACCACAGCGACACCGAGCAACTCAAAAACCATGATAATAGGAGGATGTAGCGCATTGCGTAAAGGGTAAGTAGCGGATAGATTATAGTTTATCATCAACTATAATCTATCAACTATTTTTTGAGTAGTCTTTTTTCAATCATTGTTTCAATGAGCTTTTCCTTGTATTGCTCACTCAACGGGATACTATTGTCTTTGATATTCACCGTGTCTCGCTCTACGCTCGTGATATTGAACATGTTGATAATATAAGAGCGATGCACCCGCATGAATTTCTCAGGCGGCAATTGACTTTCGATGTTACTCAGCGGCATTAAAACCGTATATTTTTGTGCTTCGGTTACGATTTGGATAAAATTTTCCATTGCTTTAATAAACAAAACTTCGCTGTAACGCAATTTGATATAGCTATTTTGACTTCTGATAAAGAAAAGATCGTCTTCGGGAATAGGCGCTCTTGTGGGTGGATTTGGTTCCAATCGCTTGGTCACACGCTCAATTGCCTTCACAAAACGGTCAAATTCAAACGGTTTTGTCAAAAAATCAACTGCTTCCACATCGTAGCTGGATGCGGCATAGTCAGCGTGTGAGGTTACAAAAATGATAGCGGGTGGATTTTTGAGGCTTTTAACCAAGCTCAATCCACTCATCACGGGCATATCTATATCCAAAATAGCCAAATCAATATTTTCTTCTGATAGTTTTTGAAAGGCTATTTGAGGTGAATCAAAACTGCCTTCGAGTGTCAAATTGGGGATTGTAGCAACGTAAGACGAGAGTATTTCACGCCATGCGTCGTCGTCGTCCACGATAATTGTTCTGATATTCATAAGATGTTTAAAACGATGTGATTATTGGGTTAACCTTCTTTTGGGAAGGAAATTATTTTTTATTGCGTGTAAAAGTAAATTATACTTTTACTAAATTCAAGTTTTCACCCATAAAAAAAACACTTTCACCTACAAATTGCATTTACTTAGTCAATATGACTACTTCAAGCACCTACTGTAACGCTCAATGCTTCATCAAGTTTCGTTTCTTTTTTGGGTTTATCTTTTATCCACCAACGAATCAACAATGGATTAATGAACAAATCACTCATCAGAGCTGATACGAGTGTGACGGCTATCAATTTGCCTACCGTGACGGACGGCGGATGAATTGAAAAAATCATAACCAAAAATCCGAAGAATAAAATGACCGTGGTGAGGCACACGGGTTTGCCTGTTTCCACGAGCGTGGTGTGCAAGGCTTCATCCACGGTTTGTCCTTTTTTTCTGTTGATATTAAAACTTGATAAAAAGTGAATGGTATCGTCAATGGAAATACCAAAAACGACCGTAAAAATCATCGAAATACCCGCATCCAAATCCACACCTAAGTAGCCCAACAATGCGCCCGCAAAGAAAAGAGGGAACAAATTGGGGATTAAAAATATGACAATCATCCGCACATTTCTCAACATCAAGCCCATCAAAATAGCAATTAAACCCACTTCCCAAGCAATACCTTCGAGCAAATCTGAGCGCACATACATAGCATTTTTGTCAATGATGTAGCCCGTGCCAGTCCGCTTAAAAGTGGCTACCGTAGAGTCGGTATTGGCGGCAATCCAAGCGTTTATTTTGTCGCCCACCACCATAACCGTGTCTGCGCCCAAGTCCAAAATACGGGTTGCAATACGGGCTTTTGAGCCATCTTTTGAGAGCAAAACATTGGTCGAACCTTTTGGCAATTTATCCACAAGTGATTGATATTCAACGAATTGTAAAGAATCAGTTGGCATTTTATAAGCACTGTGCGCATTGCCATTCGACATTTGATTGAGACTTTTAAAAATCATCGTCGGTGCACTCACCGATCTGATTGACGGAATAGACCGCAAGTGTTGCTCCACTTTATCAATCTGTTGCATCACCGCAAAATCATCCGCTTTATGTCCATTTTGGGCAAAAACGGCAAAATCTAAAGGACGAAAGCCAGCGAAAACTTTTTCAAAAAAGTGAAAATCTTCCGTCATTTTTGCCCCCAACGGCATTTGGTCTTCGATGCTATAATTGGTCTCTATTTTTGAAATACCATAACAACAAAAAATGAAAATTGCAACAGCATAAAGCCCAATTTGACGAGACTTCGTTTTCGTCACTCGATAAATCCATTCCATCATGCGTTCAATCCGAGTATTCTCTTTTCCCTTCAATAAAACAAGGTCATCGGCTTCAAAATAAGACATCACGGCGGTCGTAAAAAGCAAAACCGTCACGTAAGCAATCATCACACCCACGGCAGCGTTGATGCCAAAATCACCAATCGGTTTGATACGGCTCGTCACCAACGTAGCAAAACCCACTGCGGTTGTTACGGCGGTCATCAAGGTGGCTAAGCCAATTTCTTTCATCGTCAAAATCATGGCAGCTTGTCGGTCGTGTCCTCGTCGCAGTTCATCAATATATTTCGACATCATGTGCATCACATCTGACGTGCCAATAATGACCATCAAAACGGGATAAAGTGCAGCCATCGCACTCAACTCACGCCCCCATGCGCCCAGCACACCCAGAAATATCATAATACTTAAACCAATGGAAACCAATGCAATAGCCACTGTTCGCCATCTTCTGAAAATCAAACCCATGATAATTGCCACCAAAATTGCCGCTACAACGGTAGAGACAGCTACTTCCCTTTTTTCCATCCAAACCAGTTCTTTTGTAAAATTGGCTCGCCCTAAATAGTGGTATTCTGGAAAATTCATGGGCTTTATCAATGAATCTAAGGCTTGCATCAACACCTCCGATTCCTCCAAAGTCACCTTATCTTTTGTCTTTAAAACCAAGACCAAAGAAGTACCATCTTCCGAAATTAGATTTTTCACAAAGCGTTCATCCTTCAAAAGTCGGGCTTTGTCATCGGCATAAAAAGAGGTATCGTCCACGTGCAAGGCGGGTATGCCCGTGATGCCAAAAAGCGTTTTTACGGGCAGTTGTATTTTCGTAAGTGATTGATTATCAACGATATACGGCAGATTAATGGATTTTTCGGTCAAGCTATCAAACTTTTGAAGGAAGCTCTTTTCAAACACATCCCCCTTCCCGCCGTTTGCGGGATTTCCTGCGTCAACAGTATTTTGACCGTTTTTTACGCCCACGAGCATAAAATTATCGTCCGATTCAAACTCTTTGGTGAATTTTTGGAAGAAAATTAAATCATCATCACCTTGCGGAAAAAACTGCTCAAAATCGAAGGAGAAACGCAGCGTGGTGATGAAATAAGCACTGACGACAATGGCAAGCGCAAAGAAGGAAAACACAAGTTTACGATAAGTCTGTAAATCAAAAGGCATAACTATGGACGAGTGATTATGTTAAAAAATACTTACTTTTAAAGGATTTTTGAAGGAAAAAGTTTAGATTTTTGCGTTAATTTTTCAGATGTTTCAAAAAAAAGTGAAAGTTAAATTAAAATCTCCGTTGCTCCCCATCCATAACGCTCGTGGTATTCATTTTTGAAAAACTTCACGTCCGAATGTCGGCGCAATCTTGCATGAATCATGTCTCGCAATTTACCTTTGCCCACTCCATGAATCACAAAAGTACGCTTCACATTTAGGCGAATGGCTTTGCTTAAAAAATGCTCAAAAGCCTTCATTTGAACCATGATAATCTCTTCGTT
>JAYTMW010000198.1:0-4290 GCA_043728105.1 Saprospiraceae bacterium
AGAAGATAGATGGCATTAGTGGTAATTCTTCACCCACCGATTAAAATCGGTGGTTTCAAGATGATAGATGTTTTAATCGCACAGGTTGGATTTATCCGACCTGTGCGATTAAAAAAAGTAACATTTGCCAGTTGACTTCGGGTATTTACGCCCCAGAGGGGCAATATATTGGTAACAGGTTCTAAACAAGCGGAATCCTAAGCCCCAGCGGGGCGCAATATTGGTAAAAGTGACCATACAAATCGAACCTTTTACCAATATTACGCCCCGCTGGGGCTGAACACATTGCTTGATAGCGTGAGTTAGGGATAAAGTAAAAAATAATCTACCCATATTGATGTTTATATTTTCTTTAATCAAGACGAATTTTTTGAGAAATAATGGATTATTTAAAAGAAATTCAACGCAGAGTAAAGGAAATAGAATTATTAAGATGGGTAGATTATTTTTTACTTCATCCCTAACCTATCCACTATCAGTTATTAACTATCCACTAATTAATAACGGTAATATTCAGGTTTGAATGGTCCTTCCACTTTTACACCGATGTAATCAGCTTGTCCAGTTTCCAATTCTTCCAATTCAACACCAATTTTATCTAAGTGCAAACGAGCCACTTTTTCGTCCAAATGCTTAGGCAACATGTAAACTTTGTTGTCATATTTGCCTTCGTTTTCCCACAATTCTAACTGCGCCAAAACTTGGTTTGTGAAAGAGCTTGACATCACGAAAGACGGATGACCCGTGCCACAACCCAAGTTCACCAAACGACCTTCCGCCAAAATGATGATTTCGGTGCCGTCAATATCATACAAGTCAACTTGTGGCTTGATTTCGATTTTTCCTTTACCGTAATTTTTGTTCAACCAAGCCATGTCAATTTCGTTATCGAAGTGACCGATGTTACAAACAATCGCTTTATCTTTCATCAAACGGAAATGTTTTTCCTTGATGATGCCCAAGTTACCCGTAGCTGTTACCACGATGTTGGCACGAGGAATTGCATTTTCCATTTTTCTCACTTCAAAACCGTCCATTGCCGCTTGCAAAGCACAAATTGGGTCAATTTCAGTCACAATAACACGGCAACCTGCGCCCGCCAAAGAAGCCGCCGAGCCTTTACCTACGTCACCATAACCTGCCACAACCGCCACTTTACCCGCCAACATCACATCCGTTGCACGGCGAATTGCGTCAACCAAAGATTCTTTACAACCATATTTGTTATCAAACTTCGACTTCGTTACCGAGTCATTGATGTTGATAGCAGGGAGTGGTAAAGTGCCTTTCGCCACACGCTCATATAAGCGGTGAACGCCCGTAGTTGTTTCTTCCGAGATACCTTTGATGCCCGCAACCAATTCAGGATAGCGATCCAAAACCATGTTTGTTAAGTCACCGCCGTCATCCAGAATCATGTTTAAAGGCTTATCACCTTCAAAGGCAAACAAAGTTTGCTCGATACACCAATCAAATTCCTCTTCGTTCATGCCTTTCCAAGCAAAAACGGGCGTGCCAGCAGCAGCAATAGCAGCAGCAGCATGGTCTTGCGTTGAAAAAATATTACAAGATGACCAAGACACCTCAGCACCCAGCTCAACCAACGTTTCAATCAAAACCGCCGTTTGAATGGTCATGTGTAAACAACCCGCAACCCGTGCGCCTTTCAATGGTTTTGATGCGCCGAACTCTTCACGCAACGACATCAAGCCAGGCATTTCAGCCTCCGCCAATTTAATTTCTTTACGACCCCACGCAGCAGCGTTAATATCTTTTACTTTGTAAGGAAGACTTTTTTGAACAGTAGTCATTCAATTTTATTTTTATGTGTTATGCAAAAAATGAGATTTTCTTAAAATGCGTCGCAAAGGTACAATTTACCTCAGAATAAAAAGCATTTTAGAGAAATTTAGAAAAAATTTGAAAGAAGAAGAAGTGAAATACAAAGGAAGTGTTTGAAGACTTAACGAATTAAGTCTAAAATGAAGTTAAAAGTGATTAAATACTGAGGGGGTAGTGAAGGTCTTGTTAGTATATGAAAATCAAGCGACAAAAATTATTCATGCTTTTTGTTGAAACCGAATATTAAGACGGTATATTATTTTTTTGTCACTTATGCGGCGAGCGTATTGCGTCGTGTACTACAAATGTAATACGAATGACGCAATACGCACAACGCATTAAAATATTTAGACAGACTTAATGGTTTTTAATAAAAGGATTTTACCTTTGCGCTCTTTAATTATCAACATTGAAATCATCAAGTAATGGATTTAGAAAATTTAGAATTAAAGAAAGCCTTTAACGAAAAAGGCGAATCTATTAGCCCCATCTTACCCACGGGTATGAAAAATTATCTGATTGACATTGACGGAACCATCTGCGACGATGTTCCCAATGAAGAACCAGAGCGTATGGCAACTGTTTTGCCTTATCCCGATGCACTCAAAATTTTGAATAAATGGTACGATGAGGGTCATATCATTTTCTTTTTTACCTCTCGCACTGAGGAACACCGCACCGTTACTGAGCAATGGCTTCAAAAACATGACTTCAAATATCACGGTATTTTGTTCGGCAAACCCCGTGGCGGTAACTATCATTGGATTGATAACCACATCGTGAAAGCGACTCGTTTTAGAGGCAAATTCACTGATTTGGTGGTTAAAACACACGATATTGAGGTTTTTCACGATTAGTCAGTAGTGGATAACTGATAGTGGATAGTTTTGTAAATAGCAAAAGGTTCAAGGTCGAAGGGCTTTGAACCTTTTTCGTTTTTCGTAACATTGCGGTTAAATTTCTGTTAAAGGGCGTGATATGGTGATTTAAGTTTTTATTTTTGTAGAATTAAATAGAAATCAAGCTACAAATTTTACGAATTTACGAATTTACGAAATTTGTTTAAGTTTACAGAGATTGTGGCCCCCTCAGTATTTTGAGGTTTTCTACGTTCTAAATATATCATAACTACAAGCAACGCAGTACCAAATACGCAATACGCACGACGCACAACTCAATACGCAACAACATGAATCAGAAAATAATAGCAATCATTATTGGTTTATTGACCGTGGCGGTCATCGGGGTTATGTCGCTGCAAATAAAATTTATTTTGGATACCCGTCAAGAGAAGGAGGAGCAATTCAATAATCACATTCGGGATGGCATTAAAAAAGTGGCAGAACGGATTGAAAAAGTTGAAAGCGCTGAAAACATACAACGGCTTAATGGCTTTTCGATGCAGCAATTGAGCACCTCGCCCAATGGGTTTTCTTATTCCCAGACGACCATCGTTTCTACCGACCCCACAGTAATTCAACGACAAAAACTCGATGAAGCACGATTTTTACAAGAAGTGGGTAACAAACCCATTGAAGATCGCATTGATTTGGATAAATTAGACCATTTTTTAAAGTTAGAACTCAACGAGCGTGGCATCAATATTCCGTACAATTATGGTGTTTTTTCCAACCATAAAAACAGCTTTTTCATTTTCAACAACCACTATTTAATTCCGCAAGAGTCCCAAGCAAATATTGAGTTTTTAAAAAATTCTGAATATAAAACCAATCTTTTTAACACCGATGTCAAGGCACCAGGGATGTTAATGTTGAATTTTCCAACAAAAACAAGCCTTATATGGAGTGGATTATGGAGTATTCTATTGTTATCATTGTTTTTTGCGAGTATTATTTTAGCTTGTTTTGGTTATACGATTAGTGTCATTTTCCGTCAGAAAAAATTGTCGGAAATGAAAACGGATTTTATCAACAACATGACACACGAATTTAAGACCCCAATTGCCACTATTTCCCTTGCCGCAGATTCAATTACGCATCAAAATATCATCAATAATCCCGATAAAATCAGACGATTTGTTGACATGATTAAACAAGAAAACAAACGTATGCACGGTCAAGTGGAGAAGGTTTTGCAAATGGCGCAAATTGAGAGAGACACTATGAATCTGAACCTCACGACCATTGATTTGCACGAAGCCATCAATCAAGCCGTTGGAAATATCCGTCTTCAAGTAGAAAAAAAGGAAGGTATTGTTACAACCAATTTTACCGCCGACCGACCTGTAATTGAAGGAGATATAAATCATATTTCTAATGTTATAAACAATCTTTTAGATAACGCCAATAAATATTCACCCGAAAAACCTGACATCTCTGTTTCTACCCGCAATGTGTCAAATGGCGTAGAAATTACGATAATGGACAAAGGAATTGGCATGAGTAAAGAGGCTCGAAAGCGCATTTTTGAAAAATTTTATCGGGTTCA
>JAYTMW010000199.1:0-1830 GCA_043728105.1 Saprospiraceae bacterium
AAATTTTTTGAGAAATAATGGATTATTTAAAAAGGATTTAACGCAGAGTAAAGGAAATAGAATGACTAAGTTGGGTATATTATTTTTTGTTTAACGCCTATAATACAAAGACAAATTAAACACAAAAAAATAAAGAGAACAAAGTATTGATAATCAACGTCATAATGTGTCTTTTGTACTTTTATCTTTATCGTGATTAATTTTATCTTCTCACTTATTGAATAACGGTTTTCTTATTGAATATGATATAATTCAAAATCTTCAATTTCTCTTTAATTTCTTCACCATTAAAATTTATTTTTCTTTGTTAATTTTTTTTTCACTTTTCTGAAAACAATAAACCTCAAAATGTGTTGTTATTATCGTTATGTTAAATGTCGTCTCGCTTATTGATTTTTCATAAAATAAGCTACTTTATTGAAAAAATGTTAAAATTCATTTGCTCTAATCGTCAATAATTCAAAAATAAATGAAAATGAAAAATATTATCATTCTAATAAGCTCGTTTTTTGCGCTCATGGGTTGCAACCCCAAGGAGATTCGCCGTCGTCCGACGAGTGTAGTCAATGCTGAAATTATGTCGAGTTCAAATTCAAATAGTATGGAAAACAAAAAAAACTTTTACGATTTTTCAGTAAAAACGCTCGACGGGCAAGACCTTTCGATGGCTCAATTTAAGGGGAAAAAAGTGGTGTTAATGAACGTTGCAAGTGCTTGCGGCTACACGCCTCAATATGCCGATTGGGAAAAATTTTATGAAGCCAACAAAGATAAAGTTGTCGTGGTGGGTGTTCCTTGCAATCAATTCGGTGGTCAAGAGTCGGGTTCGCATGAAGAAATAAAGGCTTTTTGTCAAAAAAATTACGGTGTTACTTTCACCATGCTCGAAAAAATGGATGTCAAAGGCAGTAGTAAATCACCCCTTTTTACTTGGTTGACAAACAAAGCGGAAAATGGTTGGAATGAAAAAGAGCCTTCTTGGAATTTCTGTAAATACCTCATCAATGAAAAAGGCGAATTGATGGACTTTTATGCATCAGGCATTAAACCAGACAATGAAGAATTTTTGAAAGAGATAAAAAAATAAATGAAGTATCAATTCTGAAACAAAAGGTTCAACGGCTATTTAAAAGCCATTGAACCTTTTTTATTTCAGACATGTGACACCACAAAATTTGGAACTTGGAAACAGTTTCTTAGATTTGTCTTTATTTTCAAATAAAAACGGTAAAAAATATGAGTTACGATAATGTTGGTCAAAGTCTGAAAGAACGCATTGCTTCATGGCATTTGCGTCGGAAAATGTTTTGGATATTAGGCATTCTTGCCTTTTTCTTCCTTATTTACAGTTTAGTAATTCTTTATTTTCCCTACAGCGAAGGCACTCGTTCGGGTGTAATGCGTAAGTTGAGCAAAAAAGGATACGTGTTCAAAACGTGGGAAGGCGAGTTGCAAATGAGCGGCATCCCTTCGCCCGTTGATATGAGTCAATTGGCTACTGGTGGTAATATTTGGAATTTTTCAGTGTCAGGTGGTAAAGAAGACATTATCAAATCGCTTCAAGATGCTGAGGCAAAAGGGGCAAGAGTCACGGTTCATTACGTTCAGCACCTGCGCCAACTCGATTGGCGGGGTGAAACGGTTTATTTTATTGATAATGTAACCGTTGCGCCACAATAGTCATAGTGTAAAATATTATTGTGTATAAATCATTGATAACGAATGGTTTATAAAAATCGGGTACTTGAAAAAGTATCCGATTTTTTTATGCTCACATTTTTTCATAAAAAAAAGACCCCCTCAGTATTTTGAGGGAATCTTGATGAATTT
>JAYTMW010000200.1:0-1504 GCA_043728105.1 Saprospiraceae bacterium
TCGGTAATACTGTCCGAAGCTCAATTTTTTATGCGGTGTGACCGCTAAACGTGCTGTTTTGCGGTTACACCGCATGGTAAAAGTCGTTGTTGAGTTGAGAGCATTACCGAGATTTTGCAGCTACGCCGCATTCAGAATATAACTTATCAACCCTCGACTCTATCGGAGTTAGGTTTGCGTAACATCAGTTAATGATTAATGTTGAGAGGTGTCTAAATACGCTTATTCAAAATTTTATTCTTATCACTAATTAATATTTTTAGAAATTCAGAATAAAAAGATGTTCTAAAAATTAAAAAAAATATAAAATTTTGTTTCCTATTAATCATTAATCATTAATTTAAAGTCGTTGAAACTCAAATTTAGGTGTTCCTTTTGTCCCACGGTTGTCATAAAAATCAACGAAACGCATTTTAAACAACATATCTTTCTGATTTTGTACGATATAATTATATTGCAATTGCACCTTAAAAATATTACCTGTAAATACTTTCCAACCATAGCCAATAACATCTGATTTATTACTCAGTTTAAAATTTTGTGCCACCGTTCTGTCAATTTTTTCAAAGGCTACCGTTGAGTCCGCAACGGCTTGCGTACTGAGGGGGTTCAACAAAACACCCACCACTAAATACGGCGTGTAAGGGTCGCGGAAGGTGTGCATATATTGCGTAAATTGTAAATCCCAATCCGTTTTTTTCGGCTCAACTTTGACGGCTTTGTTGGTTGCAAAAGAGAAATAGACACGATTATAATTTGTATCTCGCTGAATTTCATACTGTTCTGAATTTGTCGCACCTTGGCGGAAGATTTTAAAAACGTATTTTTCCCGCGTCACCAAAACAATTTTAAAACGCACAAAATCCAACGGGTCGCCAAATTCATTGAATCCACGGTCAATCCAGAACGCATTTGCCAAGCCTTTTGATGGCCCAATCCCCATCGTATCGGGATTGTTAGCAGCATCCCAACGGGCATTTTTGAAAAAACCTGCCGTGTCTCTCAACTGTTCCAACTCCAATTGATCGGTTCGCCAAGCGTGCATATATTTTGCTTGGTTCAAATAAATTTTGCCCCCCTCAGTATCTTGCACATCAAAAGCCATGTCCCAATCCGTTTTCAAATTGCGGCCAATAACGCTGTCTTTTTCAAGGTTGTAAAAAACTTGCGACCGATAATCAGACGACATAGCAATGCTACGCGAAACCACGTTGCCCACAAGATGTGGAATGACGGGTTCTTCTTCGCGAATGCAACTTTGAAGTGATAAAAAAGAAAATCCAAGTAATAGGAAAAAGTAGGTAGGATTTAACTTTTCAAAGGTTTGAAACCTTTGGAAAGTTGAAACTTGGTGCGTTAATGTTTTGATTATCAGCCGTTTAGACATAAAAAAAGCGGCAACGGCCAGTGAACCGACCAATTGCCGCCCAACCTTCAAAACACTAATACTTAAATGATAAATAGACATTTTTGGATGTATTTAAGTATTAGGGCAGAAGGTCTG
>JAYTMW010000201.1:0-12446 GCA_043728105.1 Saprospiraceae bacterium
CCTGTGAGCGAGACTGCGTCTCCCCAAACACTGGTGCCGTTGGGGGTAGGTCTGCCTTCTTTATCAAAAATAGCTAAGTATTTATTGGCGGCTCTGAAAGATGCCCCGATGCGTAAAGCTACTTCATTCCAATCGTGATTGGTGTAACGGAAATTTGCGCCAAAAACACTTGTCATGGATGGCCCTTGGAGCGTAATCATACCATGCGGCATGATGCTCAAATCTTTGTTGATGGGTATTTCTCCGCCGCCGTGCAATGTAAATCTGCGGCGTAAATTTTCTTTTGGATCACCATAAAAAGAAACATTGGGCTGAGAAAGATGGTGCATACTTGCGCCTATGTAGAGGCTTCTGTTGGCTGCCCAAGTCATATAATACATCAAACCGACGTTATAATCCAAATACATATTGCTTGATGGTGCTAACTCTCCCGTGGGTAAGGCTGTATTGATGACATTATTAACGCTGTCGTACTGACGATCGTACCACAAATCACCCAAAGCCAAAGCGTTTTGACCAACTCCAATTTGCGCTCCGCCGATGAGGTATTGCGCTGAGTTGCGGTATTTGCTGCCACCCAATTGCTTCATGTAAGACATGCCAAAGTTGCCACGAGTCGTTTTTATGCGCGCCGATGAGCCTGTTTCGTCGCTCAAAGCGTTGAAACTGAAACTGACGTAATCTTTATTTACAACGTTTTTTCTATAATCAAAAGCGGCGTGAATGGAGCGAATCGGCCCCGATGAAAAGATGCCATCCCACTGCGAACGGTAATTGGCATTCAAACGCCATTGACCATCAAACACGCCTGCCATAGCGGGGTTGAGATGCACAGGCGAGTTATATGACTGTACGAAAACAGCTTCCTGTGCCTTTGTTTTGGTTAGAAACAAAAGACATAAAAAGGAAGGTATGATTATTTTAAACGTAAATTTCATTATCATTTAATTTACAGTTGTTGGATGTTTATGTTTGTAAGATTATTTGTTGGTGATTGGGTGATTGGGTGATTATTCAAAATAACTAATCACTTAATTCTACTTTGGCACTTTACACACACTGTTTTGTACTGCGTACAAAAGGCGTGCTTGAGGGGTGTTTTTTCGGGTTGATTTAATTTTTGAAGTTGAAAAATTTACAATTTTTCAACTTCAAAAATTAAATCAAGCCAGTTAGTCTTTTTTTTAGTACGCCTTTTTTGCGCAGCAAAAAACAGTGAGTATAAAGTGCCAAAGTGGAATTAATAACTAATCAATTAATCACTAATCACTTAATCACTAATTACCGAATCAAAGTGGTACTACCTTTTATTATCTCTTTTGCACCATCAATGTATTGCGCTTCTATGTACCAAACATACATGCCGCTTATCATATATTCGCCTCTAAACTTGCCGTCCCAACCATAAGAATCGTCGTTGATTTTGGCATCTTGAACTTCATAAAGCAATTCACCCCAACGGTCATAAATCTTGAAGTTCAAAATTTTAGTACCTTCTTTTCCTCTTACGGTCAAACGGTCATTAACAAAATCATTGTTGGGCGTAAAACCAGTTGGTACAAAAACATACCGTGGTTTTACGACGTTGACGGTGACACTATCCAATGAACGGCATCCCGCTGAGTCAACACCATAAACACCATAAATGATGGTAAATAATGGTTTTGACATGGGTGTTGGGCATCTTATGCAGCTCAAAGTACCCGCATAAGGTTGTCTCCACGAAATATCTACGTTACCTACGGCATTCAAAACGTTGGCAAAAAGCTGAACGGAGTCACCCAAATTAATGGTCACATCGGGCATGGCTTCTATGGTGAATTTGGTGGGCTGAGTTACCTCGGCTTGCTCAAACCATGTACAACCATTGGCATCTTTGACATACAAATCATATTTACCCGCTTTGACACCAATAAATTTGTTGATGCCGCTGTACGTATTACCATTGGTACTGTACTGATAAGGCTGCGTGCCACCGAAGGCTTCTATGCTGATAGACCCCGTCTGTTCTCCGTAGCATTTCACAGGAACAGAGAAAACATCACCATCCAAACCACCGGGCGTTCTGACCGAAAAATTCTCTTGAATTTGACAGCCTTTTGCGTCTGTAATGACAAGATTGTATGAACCCGCTCTAAGATTTTTGATGGCTGCCGATGTGTCATTGTTTGACCAAAGGTATTTATACTGAGGGGTGCCGCCAGCAACTGTAATCTCGATGCGACCAACGGAATCACCCACGCATTTTGCATCGGTAATTTTGGAACTATTGATGGTTATCGCCTTGGGTTGCGTGATGATGATGGATGTATCAACGCCACAATTAGCACTGTCTCGCACCGTCACACGGTATCGACCCGCCGCAAGACTGTTGGCAAAAGCACTTGTTTGTCCACTGGCATTTGAAGTCCATTGATAGGTAAAAGGCGGTTTTGAACCTACTACACTTACGCCAGCAATACCATCAAACCCACCAAAACAAGAAACATTTGTTTGAGAAGGGGTTAATGATATTGGATTTGGGTTGTTTACGAAAACGTTTGTCGTGTTTTCGCAACCTAAATTATCTCGAACTATTACCGTATAAAGTTTATTTCCTGCCACCTTAGTTGCTACGACGGTTGTCTGAATAGGTGTCGTATTCCAACGATAAGTATAATTTCCTAAAGTATTAGCTCCAGCACCACCCGTGACAGTTGTAACAGACAAGGTTCCATCAGCTCCCTCATTACAACGAGGGTCAATGGCGTTAACCGCAATTGCGATTGAGTCAAGCGTATTGATGTCTAAAGAATCCATTGCAGGACAATCATTGCCATCCTTGACGGTAACATAGTATTTTTGTTTGGCTAAATTAGTCGCCAATTGTGTTTTTTGCGCATTAGTCCAAAGGTATGTGTAAGTACCCGTGCCACCCAAAGCGGTGACAGTTGCTTCGCCCGAGGGTTGACCAAAACAACCTAACTTCGTTTGTCTTATGGTTGTCGTGACCGAAGTGGCAGGTTCGCTAATAGTTACGCCAGCGGATGCCGTACAACCATTACCATCTGTTACGGTCAAACGATAATTGCCCAAACCCAAAGCGGTAGCGGTAGCGGTTTTTTGAGCCGCTGGATCACTCCAAAGGTATCCATATTTTATGCCTGTCGAGTAAGGAGAACCGCCTAATACTGAGGGGGTAGCTGTTCCATCGCTACCACCTTTACATTTGATGTTTGTAAAAACAGGAATGTTAACTATTATAGGTGTAGGTTCAACGATGGTCGTATCTTTGATGGCCACACAACTATTGCCGTCTTCAATCCTTACCGTATAGAGTCCCGCTTTCAAATTAATGGCAGTTGCAGTCCTTTGGATAGGCGTTGTGTTCCACTCATAGACGTAATTGCCCGTGCCACCCGAAGGCACAACGGTTATTTCACCCGACGCATCACCATTACATTTTATGGGCGTGGCAATGTTAAATCCACTTACTTTAAGCTCATTTTCTGAGCCCACGTCTATATCCCCATTCTTTTCACAACCATTGGCATCTTTCACGATGATGGTATATCTGCCTGGAATAAGGTTCGATACTGAGGGGCTAACGCTGTTTATGGGTGTCCATAAATAATCGTAAGGTGAAGTTCCACCCGTTACTACCACGTAAGCACGACCCGTTGGCTCATTAAAACATTTGGCTTTCACCGCCACCAATGAATCAAAACGAAGCGAATCAGGTTGAGCTATCACGACAGATGTTGTATCAAAACAACCTAAACCATCGTTTACGGTAACTTTATAAATTCCAGCTTTTAAAATTTCATTTAAAGAACCTACAATATTATTACTCCATAGAAATGTATAAGGAGCCGTTCCACCCGTTGCAGCAATGCTTGCTTGACCCGAAGCCTCGTCAAAACATTGAGCTGGTAGCACATCCGTTGTCATAAGAATTTTATCAGGCTGTTCTAAAGTTAAAGAGCTATTAATTTTACAACCATTGTAGTCAGTAATTGTGAAAAAATAAGTACCAACGGCCAAAGAATCAATCGTTTCAGTCGTCTTGCCATTGCTCCAAGACCATGTGTAAGGTTCGACACCGCCATAACCAACAGCCATAGCTTGACCCGTTGACTCACCAAAACAAACAATATCCTGTCTTAAAGAATCTACATCAAAAAATGGAGGCGCAAAAATTGTATCCATTACCTCTTTTGAACAACCATTTCCGTCTTGTAATTCAATGGTATAAATGCCATAATCAAGGGAATCAAAAACGGGTATGTTTCTAAAATCACCCAACACATTGCCTGAGGTGCGATAGACAAAATTGCCTACGCCGCCAGAGGCCACTGCGGTAATTTTTCCGTTTATTTCACCATTACATTTGATGTCAGTAGGCGTCAAGCTAAATTTCAAAGAATCGGGTTGATAAACATAAAACTCTAAGGAATCCATGCAACCCGCACCATCGGTAACAAAAGCAGTATGTTTGCCCGGATATATTTGATCAACAAAAAACTTACCGTCATTGGGGCTAATGTTATCAATTTTTAGAATTAACGGAGCCAATCCATTTGCAAAAGCCATATTGACACGAGGGCTTGCTAATCCATAACAAACAATGGAATCAACAACTACTTTTCTATTAACGCCGTTACCAACCGTGGCAACACATGGCTGAGTTGCTTGTGTAATATATCCAATTTTTGCCCCACAAACGCCCGTTGAAATGGCTCTTACTCTCAAGTTGACAACATCACCCACTTTCAGACCAACAACCGCATGAGATAAAGGCCCAGAAGGCGTAATCCAAGGGCCACCATTCACGCTCACTTGATAACCTGTTGCGCCATTGACAGCCGCCCAGTCAAAAATAATTAAATTAAAATTCAAATTACTCACTGAAATAAGGGGCGCATCTAAGCTATCTTGTACTATCACTTTCACAAAATCCGTGTAAGTGCAACCCAAACTATCGGTCACATTCACGGTATAAGTCGTCGTTGATGCAGGGTTAGCTCTTGGGTTAGGGCAAGTCACACAAGTCAAATCCGTCGCAGGAGACCATTTATATTTTAAACCATTTAGCGTCTTAAAAGTGATAGACCAACGAGTCAAAGTATCTTTATTAGCACCTAAAGCATCTCCGACCAAAAGCTGCCAATTACCCGCAATGGTAGAGCCAATCAAGGTATTCCAAGTCGTATTACCACCTTCGGGTTGATATAATCCGTTTGAAAAAGGGGGTAAAGACGTTGCAATATCGCTCGTGGCTTTTGGTGAAAAACAAACATTACGGGTAAAGTCTGCCCCGATGCCTCCTCTTCGATCATACAATTTTATAGTTTGTCCAGAGGGGGATTTCAACTCTACAATCATATCGGCAGATACCGACGTTTTTAAATCAAAACAAACAGAATCAATCTGAGTATTTGGATTTGTAATAGTAGCGGGCGCAATACCCGTGACGGCTACATTTGCTACATAAGGCGCAGCAGGTGGATAATTAGCAAAATCAATTTCTTTATTCGGAAACGCATCAAACGTAATGGACGGATTCAAATTTCCATTAAAATTTGGGTTCAAAACCACCCCTGTGCTCGAAGAACACAATAACGTGTCCTTCATTTTTGTAAAATCTTTAGCAAGGTCGCAAGCCAAACAAGCCAAGGCCGTTGGTGGCAACACATTTATGCTTAAAGTTGTATCATAAGTACAACCAAAATTATCTTTCAATTCGTAAGAAAAAGAAGCCGTACCAGCGTGTTTGGGGCGCACAGTCATCGAATCTTTAGCAAAAGCAGTCGTAATATAGTCGTTTTTGACCCAAGAATGGTCTGTCAACTGAGGGGTATAGGTTTCTAACGCAGGATAAAGATTTTTATTAAAGTTGATACCCCAAGCGAAAATCCAACCATTATCACTTTTAAATTGATCTTTCACGACCAAAGTCCATTGACCATTAAGCGGACAACCTATTAATTGAGTGAGTGCTTCTTCAGGTTTATAATTGCCGGGAGGAAGTCTATAATTTCCGCCCGCCGTGTAACGTGAACGCCATGTGTAGGTAGCACCCACAGGCACCCAATCATATCTCGCACCATTGCCAGGAGGATTAAGGGTAGAGTCGTTTATATTCGGAAAACTGGCATCGTTGGTATTCGGTACGCCAATGCCCAATCTATTTCTGTCTCTATCGGATGTATTATACTTGTGCAAAATGGCCTGTTGACGATTTGGACAAATGATTTTAATCTCTAAATCACGAGCAAAAGAATGCTCCATGTTCACAAAAATATTCAACAAATCATTTACATTAGCCAAAGTCTGACCCGCTCCAAAATCTGAAAAAGCGATATTTGTTTTATATTCTTGAGTAGGGTCGTCTGGAATAAAAAGTCTGCCAGAACGGATGCCGCCCGATTGAAAAGAGCCTTGATTTTGTTGTGTTGTTACTTGATAGCCGGGGTCAGAAGCATTGGTTTTTGCTTTGAGTTTCACTTCCGTTCCAGCGCAAATCTGCGAAGGAATGTTGCCCAAATTGAAAGTAGGACGAGTAGAAACACGCACCCTTTGTTTGATATAATTGATGTTTTGACAACCCATAGTGTCTGTTATTGTCAATCGAACGATGTAGCCACCCGATTTTTCAAAAATATGATCAACCTCAGGGCCTTTTCCAACCGCTGTACCGTCTCCAAAATTCCATTCAAATAAATTAATTGTATCATTTTGAGTGTAAGCAAATTTATTTTGAGGGTAATCACCACGAGCTTTGAAAGAGACACGTGTCTGATTTGGACAAGCATCAATCCAGCCTGTATCCTTAGGAGTCAATATAGGATTGGTTGCGTCCACAAACGCTTTTATAGTTTGACACGAAGGAATACAAATCACATTAGCCACCCAACCTTTCTTTTGATTCGACCCATTTGAAATAAAACGAACCGTCAAACAACCCGACGCATTCGTTGCATTGGTTTGAATAATGGCGTTTTGAGTCGTAGAGAAATCAGAGGAGCAAGCCAAAAGCGGCGCATTGGTGGTTTCGCCATCGTAAAAACATAAGACATCGCCGGGTGCTAAGTCCAAAAAATCGAAACCCAAGCTGATATGATTGCGCACAGGGTCATTTGAACAGAGCGTCATTGTGAAACTCTCGTTTGACTTGTAGTCGCCCGTAGCACCGCCAGAGTCAAAAAATAAAGCATCGCAAGCCGAGACACGTCCATTTTTCATGGTGATGACCGTCTGTGCATCCACTTTTGACCCAAAAATTGTCAAAAGGATTATGATTAAAGCGTATGTATTTCTCATTTCTAATTCACTGTAATTAAATCGGAGAGACTGTGTCGATATTCTCATTAAATAGTTGATAATCAGCTGTTTATACATTGGTATTGTAGTAATTGTGTAATTTGGTGATTGGTGATTTAGTGATTGGTGATTAAATGAGTAATTGGTTATTTGCTAATCACTCAATCACCAATCACTTAATCCCTAATCACTTTTTAAAACCCTTCCAATGGGCGTTAAATTTTTCAACAAAATCCCGTCCTGATAAATAAACTAAAAATTGTGATGTTCCTTCTATTTTGTAGATGGTTTCTGTATAAAAATCATGCTTTAAGTTCTGTTCTTTTTCAACCTTTAAAATATTAATACTCGATAAATCAGCTATTAATACTGAGGGGTATGTCTCCTCTTTGCCGTCTTTCGCAAGTGGGCTATCCGATATGAAATAAGCATGGTCTAAATAAAAATGCCAACGCTCAAATAGTATCGGATCTTCACGACGCACCAAGTCAAGGTAGTCTTTTTCAAACACCTCTTGGAGTCGAGCATCAATCGTTTTTGAGTCTGTTGATTGCGGTTGGGATAGTAAAATACTGAGGGGTAGCAACACAATCGCTGCTATTAGTAATCTTCTCATGCAAAATATGATTTAAAAATCGGTCCTTAAATATATCAGACTTTCTCAAAATTTTAAAGGCTAAAAAACCTAAAATGTAAATCGAAATACTGAATTATATACTTATTGGGCAAATTTATCTAAATTATCCTACTCCCAATACTTTAACCAAAGTTTTAGTATTCAACACGCAATATTTAACATTTCATTTAAACTTGAATCGGATTTCAGAGAACTTTTTTGACAAAATGAATGACACGCATGTAATTCATTACCTTTTTAAGGTACAAAAACCATACCCTACGAGCCTTACTTTTCAAATTTTTATTTTTTTATTCTTTAACTCATTGTTTTTCAATGACTTATAAAAACTATTGTCAATTATTTTAACATTTAAGACATTCTACTCTAAGAAAAATAAAAAATTATATTTTTTTATTGTAAATAAGTGTGGAATAAATACCAAAATAGTATCTAAACGAATAGCTTTAGTAAACAAACGGTTGATTGCCCTCGTTACAAATTAAAAAATAAGCCATATTACGTATTGCCTTACCTTCCGACATCTCCTACATTTGAACTTTTATTTATCATATTTTTAAAAATCAATTTGAATCCATGAAGCATACATTATTATTGCTGACTCTTTTATTTTCAATTTCAATCATCACCCCCTCAGTATCTCAGACCGAAAAAGGCACGGGCTTTAATTTTAATCCAGAAGCCTACAAAAATGTACCTTATAAAGTTAAGTTGACTGCCGCAAGTTACAGAGGTATGCCCGCTTCTGCATCCGTCGAAAAATATGCCCCAACGCCAGGTGACCAAGGCAATTTTGGTACGTGTGTTGCCTTTGCCGTAGCATATCACGCTCGCACGATTATGACTGCAAAACTGAAAAACTTAACCAACACTTATGACATCAATAAACTCATCCACTCCCCTACTTGGGTCTATGAAAACATCAAAAATAAGACAGATGATAAATGTCAAGAGGGCACTGATCCTACTTTAGCGTTTGAATTGATGCTAAAAAAAGGTTGTGCGACCATTTCAGCCTTGCCTTATGCGTGTGGCGGCTCAATAACTACCAAATCAAAGGAATCGGCTTTGGACTTTATGATTGAAGATTTTCAAACGATTGTGCCATTTGATGAAAAGGATTTGGATTCAAAAATTGAAGCAACCAAAAAGGCTTTGGCGGAAGGCAATCCAGTGGTCATTGGTTTCATCTTGCCTGAAAGTTTTTATCGGACGGGCGCATTGTGGGAGCCAAAATCTACGGACGGTGGCCCTTCGGGTAAGCATGGTCGTCATGCCATGTGTGTGGTCGGTTACGATGATTATAAACACGGTGGAGCTTTCCGTGTCCTGAATTCTTGGGGTGCGAAATGGGCTGATGGTGGCTATGTTTGGATAAAATATAAAGATTATGCGACCTATTTGATGGCAGCTTGGCAAGGCATTCCTGCCCCACTTTATGAGACTGAACCCGTTGAGCCGACTAAGCCTGTGGTCGTAAAACCAGAACCAAAACCGACTCCAGTGGTCGTGAAACCAGAGCCTCAACCTAAACCAGATGTAAAACCTACACCCAAACCAGAGCCAAAACCGACTCCCGTTGTCATCAAACCAGAGCCAAAACCAGAGCCAAAACCGATTCAAAAAGTGAAATTGGAAGGCTTAGTTGAGTTCAAAACCAACACAGGTGAAGCAATGATTGCGAACAAAATTTTGACTCGTAATTTGATTGTTGAAGATGATAAACCTTCTAACAATTACAAGGAAGATTTGGTGGCTTATCGCATGGGGAAAAGCTACTCGAGTGGCACTAAATTCCGTTTTTTCTTGAATTCTAATACCGAATCCTACATATATGCCTTCGCAACCGACCTTTCGGGCAAGGTGAATAAGATTTTACCATTCGCCGATAACATGTCTTCTCACATCGGTGCGAACAGTCAAATTGCGTTTCCTTCTGAAACAAAAGTGATTAAAATGGACGAAAATAAGGGTACGGATTACCTCTTAATTCTCTTCTCCGCTGAAAAATTGGATGCCAATGTAATGCTTGAAAAAATGAACGCTGTGAAGGGTGGTTTGTCTTCAAAAATTGCGGCGGCTTTGGGTGATAAATTGATTTTGCCAAGCAATGTAAAGTATAAATTAAATGAAGTGGGCTTTAATGTGGATGGCACTGTGAAGGGTAAAGTTGTGCCTTTGATGGTAGAGATTTCGCATGAGTAAATAAAACCAACGTAGTCGGCAAATAAATTTGCCGACTACGTTACCCCCTCAGTATTTTGGCATTTTTCCACTTGTATTTGATGACATTTTTTCTAACTTTTTAGAAGCAAAAAATTTGAAAACAACACATATTCTACTACTCATCACGGTATCTTTTTCTTCAATAAATAGCCACGCTCAACATTGTCCGTTTGATGGCACGAGCATCATTTTACTTAAAATTAAAGGGAAAAAAGAAGGTATTTCTAACATCATGCTTCAAGAAAAAAAGAACCCCAAAGCGGATTCTTGCAGCTTTGCAAAAGGGCTTTTGAATATCCCTTTTCAACCCTTAGATTCTTTATATACTGAAAACAATTGGGTTAGAAATTATCAGCTAAAATACAATGTCTCGCCCATGTCTGCGAAGGGTGATTTCTACGTTACTTTAAGCATGGCACACGTGGATTGTATGATTCCGAAAGGCAGCGAATACACGTATTCAAAACGGCATTTTGTGGTGTCTTATCAAGATAAAAAAACAGGAAAAGTAGTAGAAATGGATGTGCCTGATAAGAAAATTTATAGTTTGTGTACGAGTTACGGGACATGGGAACGGATTAAAGCGATTAATATAAAATCGAAATAAAAAAGTATTATTCAAGACATAAATATTTGATAATCAACAAGTAACAAATAAATAACTTTTCATAATCATCTGAATTTACAAAGAAAATGACATCAAAAAACCTATTCATTTTAGTCCTCATCGTACATTTTACAAGCCTATTCGCCCAACAACCCATGGTTGCCTATCGAAAGGAAGGCACGTGGCATTATTTCGACACCAAGGGCAAATATATGTGGCAGCCTTACGCCGATTTAGCCTCCGATCCGGGTGGTTGGAACAATGGATTATTGAAGGCTTCGGTTATGGAAATCACGGGAAAAACAGCTGCCGAAATCGGTGTTTCTCGCATGCAAGTGTTGTATGATAAGAAGGGTAATATTGTGTTTCGACCTAAAATAAAAAGCTATTGTCGCATCATTTCCAATAAGGATAAAGCGGGTTATTTTCAACTTATAAACAATGAAAATGACCACTTAATTTTATGCGATAAAGACGGTAATGTTGTCTTTGACAGTCCTAATTCGACTGGGCAATATTGGGGCGATGGTGTAGTTTCGTATCTCAAAACGGATGAAGAAATGGTCGCAGATGGCGATCAAAACTATATTTTGTTTGATGTAAAAACCAAGAAAGAAATAGCCACAATCGTGTGTTCGGGATGGGCGGGCAATTTTGAGGAAGGCACAATTTTCTGTCGCAATCAAAATTTTAATTGGGGAATGGTCAATCGTCAAGGTAAAATGACGCAGCCGATGGTTTGGAATGGGAACTTCTTAGACGAAACGTATCAAGCAATTCCGTCAAATACGGGTTTTTTCACGCTGTCTGATGCTAAAACAGAACGCATATCACTTTTGAATAAAAACGGTGAGATTTTAGTGAGAGATATTAGTGAGGTTATTACCCACACCAAAGATTTTTTTAGCTGTCAAAAAGTTAACGCAGACACAAAAGCCTACGAAAATTATGTTTTGGAAGGCACTAAAGCCACGTTGATAGACGACAAAGTAGGGAAAGTTTTCTTCGGAACAGGGTCTTATATTGTCGCCGAGGATGATAAAAACAACCTTATTTTAATGGATAAAACGCTCAAAATCAATGCCAAAATCAAGAGTTTTAAGTATAGTGCGATTGAGATATTTAAACATCATATTTGGACACAAACCGATACGATTAATGAATACGGTTTCACCTGTTACAACGAAAAAGGCGTAAAAACGGGTACAATTGAAGCTGAAAAATGGGGTAAATCCGCTTATGGTCACGTCCCTTTTATGAGAAATGGCAAATGGGGCTTAGCAACCGAAGGCGGGAAAGTGGTCATAGAACCCACTTTTGCCTTCAAAGAAAACAATATTCCCGATGTCAATGATGGGTATTGGTGCATTGCGACGTCTATAAGTGCCAACAATGAGCAATTCGATTTCTTTAATTTTCAAGGCAAATTGGTGATGAGTACCACATCTGAAAAAGATGGTTGGGATTATATTGTAGGGCAAGAAGAGGTGGCAAAATATCGAAATTTTTAGAATATTTTTTTGTGGAATAAAATGTGTGTCTGCACAGCAATTCTCGCTATTAAAGTTATTTCAAATATGAAGTGCTTAAATCCAATGGGTTTTAACCCATTGTGTCAATATTTTATCCGCAATGGGTTAAAACCCATTGGATTTCGCCCCTCTATATATAAAA
>JAYTMW010000202.1:0-1776 GCA_043728105.1 Saprospiraceae bacterium
CATGGCAATGTCGTTTACGTTGGTTGAAACTTCTGTAAATATAGGAGTTAAATCTTCTTGTGTCAAGTTCAAAGCATTTTCTATGTAAAGAAAAACGGTACTAATAAAATCTAATTGTCTGTCGATTATTTCACTCCAAATTTCTTGTGTTTGTAATCAATAATAACCGTTTTATCCCAAAATAAAGCATTTCCAGTCATTCCATCTGTACTGTGGCTAATCCCTAAACCGCTATGATTTGTATAAACTTTTACATTTGAGAATCTATGACCAGCTAATTCAAAAGTATCGGTAATCATTTTTCCTGTAACATCATGTAACACCCTCCATGAACTAATTTTCAAAGTATCAATGTCTGGATTTGAAGAAAATTTACTTGTATTTTTTTCTAAACAGATTATTGGAAATATACTTGAACCATTATCAAATGCTATTCTGTAATTATTTCCTTTAATTTTCATGGGTAATATTGGCATACCATTTTTTTTCATTTCGACAATAATTAAGTTAGCTTCAAATTCTTTTGGAACTTCGTCTAAAATTGCAAATTGTTGGTTGGGATAATCAATAATTAATACTTTATCTTGAAACATATCTGCCCCAATTGTACCAATATGAACAGTATCACCCTTTATAATATTTTCTTTTGGAATAAAATCTCCATAATTTTTAGAAATAAAAGCATTTTTGGAGGTGAACTTATAATTACCAAATAATATTGAAGCATCTTTCAGTGTACCAATTTTATTCCAAAACTGAGCTGGATTTTTTACTTTGTTTTCAAATGCTTTACTTGCTTGATATATTGATTTCAATGGATTCTCGTATATTTTTGTATAGTTTGAACCAACATCAAATTGAAAAGTTAGGTTAAACGGTATTCCTTCAATTTTTGTAGGTATGTTCATTGAAGTCCTCTCTACGTACTTTTTTCCTAAGAATCCATTATTCCACTCAAACTTAGCCCAAGAAATTGTGGTGTCTTTGGAAGATAAATTCGTGATTTCCCAATGTCCAAATTTTGTTTTGTAAGAATAGTAACCATATCCTCCAAAAAGGGTAAATGCTAAAACTGGCAACCCAATAATTTTGTAAATCATTTTCATAGTATATTTATGTGTAAATTTTAGACTTAATTACAGGGTAGATGCAATTCATAAAGTAAAAGTTGCTTTAATGAAAAAAGGGTTGCTTTCCGCAAAGAAAACAACCCTTTTAAAATATAAAGCACTAAATTCCTTACAAACCAAACTTAGCCTTTACCTCATCCACAAAATCCAATTTCTCCCAAGTAAATAGCTCAACTTCTATGTCCTTCATTTTTCCATCTGGACCTTTGAAAGATTTTGTTACTACTTCGTTTTTACGTCCCATGTGTCCGTAAGCCGCTGTTTCTGAGTAGATTGGGTTACGTAACTTCAAACGTTGTTCGATGGCATAAGGACGCATATCGAAAACTTCTTCTAATTTACGAGCAATCTCACCGTCAGTCATATTCACCTTTGCCGTTCCGTAAGTATTCACGAACAATCCACATGGTTTTGCCACACCAATGGCATAAGAAACTTGTACTAAAAGTTCATCGCAAAGACCAGCCGCCACTGCATTTTTCGCTACGTGACGAGTTGCATACGCCGCACTCCTATCAACCTTTGATGGGTCTTTACCCGAAAATGCACCACCACCGTGAGCACCTTTTCCACCGTAAGTATCAACGATAATTTTACGACCTGTCAAACCTGTATCTCCGTGTGGTCCACCTATTACAAATTTCCC
>JAYTMW010000203.1:0-13923 GCA_043728105.1 Saprospiraceae bacterium
CTACTATTATTTTTTATATTGATAACCATGCTACCAACTTGTCCAAAATTTACTTCTGGATTATTCATGGAGATACCCAACTCTATATCCACGGAATCGCTACCACCGCCTGGAGGAGTGACTGTTCCACAAGCTAAGAAAGCCGCTTGCGCTCCTTGATTGAGGGTAATTGAAGCGGAGTTATTGGAAGAAACAGGGTCAGTAGTAGTCGCAGATACCGAGGGGGTCGCTACAATTGTCGGATTTCCCAAAGTAAAAAGCGTGGCTTGCAAGGTGGCAGAATCGCCGGAAGCAATTGTGCCAATGCTCCACAAACCCGCTGGCTCCCAATTGCGCCAAACCCCTACGCTTGGCAAATTACAATTGCTTGAAGCATTGGCAGGAAAAGGAAAAGCGCAGACCACTCCGCTTGCCGCAGAGGACCCATTATTTTTTATGGTTACAAATAAAGTAACGAAAGTATAGGGCGCATAAGTCGGTGAATTTGAGCGTATGCTAACTGCCAAATCCGCTTGTGCTTTCGCTGATAAAAGCGAAAATGCCAATAATACGAAGGAAAAAAACCCGCGGAGACCGATTTTAGGGTAGAAGTTTGTCATTTGTTACAGGTGTATAGTTTAGTTAAAAAAATATTATTAAGGCATGTTACAAGACGGGCTTGCACAGGCATCTGAACACTAAAATGTTGAGCGATTAGATTAGATCGGAGAGAATAAAAAATGGTAAGCGGGGAGGCAAACTATTTTACTTTGATGCAAATATGATGTTAATAAGCGACTTAGGCAAAAACAATTTTAGGGTTATGTTAGAGAAAATTTATCATAAACATTTAATAATCAATTACTTATGCCATTTCCTGTTTATTTTAGGATAATTTAAAACAGTTAAACTTTAAATTATTTTTACAAAAATAAGGAAAAAAAAGATTGAATGGATAACAAATTTGGGTACAGAAACAGTTTTGTCTTTTTAGAGTAGATTAGATATGTTATTGGAATGTAAGGTGATTAGGGTCATTTTATTCAAAATATGATGCCTTTGGCTTCATCAAGCTGCAAGCATGACTGAGGGGTATCAAATCCCACCACTCCCAAGTGCTTTTTTTAATAATAAATGTAAAAGGTAATCCGTGGAGTTTTTGATTACAAAATGATTATACTTCAAACATATAATAATTTATTTTAACACATAGGCACACAGGGTACATAGCTTTTTGTCAGTCAGAAAGAATTTGTCATTTAGTAAGAAACAAAAAACTATGTGTCCTGTGTGCCTATGTGTTAAAATAAATATAATCAAAACCTTTACTTTATAACTTATTGAAATCAAATAAGTTAAATTATTTGCGTATATTCTGATTTATAATTATTTTGATTAGAACAAAAATTTTTATAAAAAACATTTTGTTTTTCAAAAACTTACCTATAATATTGTCTCAACAAATAAAAAAGAGGCAAATAAAGATGTGAGAACGAAACATTATTACCCAAAAATACATACAAAGTATTTGGTAAAATGTAAATCAAAATACGGAATATGAAACTCGTTAAACAGACAAGTCTTTGGTTTCAAGAAGGTGTTTCCGACAAAATCTACGAAGTGGATTTGTGCGAAGTCGGCACGGGCAAATTTGTGGTCAACTTCCGCTATGGTCGTCGGGGCGCAAATTTGAAAGATGGTACTAAAACCACCCTGCCCGTCACGGAGTCCGAAGCCTTAAAAATATTCAACCAATTGGTCGGCTCAAAAACCAAAGATGGCTATCAGGAAACGGGTACTTTCACGGGTATCACCACGCAACCCATTGATTTTCAAGCGATTACAACACCCAATGAAGCGGAGGCACCCCCTCAGTATTTTGGCGATTCAGCACTCACCAAGCACGAAAAATACGTTTTGGATTGTTTGAAAGAAGCCGTCAAGCCACAAGGCTTGGGTAAAGATGTCAAATGGTCATTAAGCCGCATTATTTGGCGGATTGGTGAGTTGCGTTTGCGGGCAGCCGTTCCTACTTTGATTTCTACCATTCCACAAAGCCAACCTTTGCAACAATATTCTATCGCATGGGCATTAGGGCGTTGTGGCGATGCGTTGGCGATACCTACTTTAAGGCAACTCTCGAAAGCGGCAGCTTCAAAAGATTACGTCAAACGCATTGCTTTGGTGAGCCTTTTTGAGCTTTCCGAAGGTGATGATTTATTGAAATTGCAAGCAGATATTTTGAGTGATTTGCCGCCTGCCTTGTCGGAGGCTTTGGTGGCTAAAAATACTGAGGGGTATGCCAAAACGTTTGATGCACTCCCTCGCAACAATGATTATCCGAAAATTTTAGAAAAACTATATATCCTCTCAAAATACTTTGATTTTACGCAAAAATCTATACAAAATGCCTTAAAAACGCTTGTTTTCAAAGGAAGCAATCATTTTAGAGCCGTGCGGCACATCTTCAAAATTGCGGAATTTAGAGACGATTTTGACACGGTTGGGCTTTTGGCATACCGCATCGAAACCACAAAAGGAACGTTTAATAGTCAATCGTATTACGCCGAAGTGGATGGCGAATACCTTTACGATTTACAAAAAGAACTGAAAAAAACCGATTCAAAACTCGGCTATTCGGCTCAAACACGGGACTATTTGCGGCGTAGAAATTGGCGTATTTTACGCAAGTTGGGCGACGCTGAAAAGTATGAAAATTACACCGCTTTGGCAGTGGCGCATCTTCTACAATTCAGCGACAGCGACATGACGGAAGGGCGCACAATGACCCAAACCAATTGGAATTGGAACGACCGCACCCGCAATTATGACTCCGTCACAACCGAAACGGGTTTTAAATCGAGCGCACATTTTTTGAGTTTTAATAAAATTATGTTCGGAAGCTCCGAGCGTTTTGAATTGGTGCAGTCGGGCAAGGCATTTAAGTTAAAAGAAGGAAAACAAGAAAACGTTGATACACATATACGTGAAGAAGCCTACAAAAATGCTTGGGATTTAGACCCAAAAGCCTTTTTACGATTGTTGAAAGAGAGCCTTTGTCATCCTGTGCATCAGTTTGCGGTGAAAGGCATTCGGGATAATCAGAACGCTTTGGCAGCAGTTTCTATCGAAGATTTGAAGGCAATGCTCCGTGCGCCCTATCAAGAAACCGTTGATTTGTGCATCGAATTGGCTGAAAAAAGATTCAATCCACAAAGCCCCGATTTGGATTTGGTGGCAGCGTTTTTGGAGTGCCCGATTTTGAAAGCCCGCACGTTGGCTCGCAATTGGGTCAATCAAAATCCAACTTTTTATCAAGATAAGACCGCATTTATCATTCAAGTTTTTGAGTCAAAATATCGAGATAATTTTTATTTTTTGGCGCATTATCTCAATCAGTACCCCCTCAGTATTTCGAACTCAAAAACCGTTATTGAAGGCGTTTTGACTCCTTTTCTGTCAAAATACGCCGTTTTTGACACCGAAGACTTTGAGGAACACGTAAAAATGCTCGCCGAAGATGAGCGTTTGGGATGGGTCATTGAGGTATTTTTGGAGGCATTCAAAGCCCCATTGAGCGAGATACATTTAGACATCACGAAGATATTATTGCAAAAGCCTTTCCCGATGCTTCAAACCCTCGGCGCAAAGATTATTTTGAATCACAAAACCCCTGCGGCGGAATTGCCCGAAGGTTTGATTGCGGCTTTGGTCAGCTCAAAAGTGCAAGGCGTGCGTGAAACGGGCGTTCAGATTTTCGGCAAATTGCCCGATGCCACTTTATACAACAGCGAAGAAACGCTCAAATCGTTTTGCCTTTCGCCCTATCCCGAAATTCGGACGGCTATTCGCCCGACCATCAAGCGTTTGGCGGACAACAAAGCCACTTTTGGCAAACATTGGGTGGATACGATGCTGCCATATTTCCGCATGACCGAGCCTTACGAAGGCTTGCACCACGATATTTACGTGCTTTTGACCGAGAGTTTGGGCAAACATTTGGGGCATTTGGGGACGGAAACGACCTTGAAATTTTTGCAATCGAGCATAGTGCCACGCCAAATGTTGGGTTTATATCTTTTGGAAAACACGACCGAAACCCAAGAATTGACGATGCGCCAAATCACGAAATTGGCAGACCACGAAATTGTGGGTGTGCGAGAGTGGGCGCAACAATTTTACGCTCAAAATCTCGCCCGCATCAAATACGAAGCCCCCGAAGCCCTCCGCATTTTGGACGCTAAATGGGATGATGCCCGACAATATTTCTTCAATTTTTTCAGAACCCAGTTCACCGAAGCGGATTGGACACCCGAATTATTGGTTTTCATCTGCGACAGCACCCGCACGGACGTGCAGCAATTTGGTAAAGAAATGATTACCAAATTTTTTAAAGAAGAAAACGGCGCAACTTATTTGATGCAACTAAGCCAACACCCGTCCGCCAATCTCCAAAATTTTGCGACGCATTATTTAGAGCAATTTGCGACGGGACAGCCCGAAAATATCGAAAAATTGGAGCATTATTTTGTCACCATTTTATCGCAAGTCAATCGTTCAGGCGTTGCAAAAGCCCGTATTTTTCATTTTTTGCAAGAAGAAGGCTTGAAAAACGAGCAAATCGCTACCATGATTGCTCGCATTATGAGTCGGCAATCGGCTACTATGGCGGTGGCGGATAAGGCGGCTTGCTTGCGTGTGATGGTGGCTTTGAAGGGGAAATATCCGGGGATGGAGATGGCGGTGCGGGTGACGGAATTTAGAAAATATCAGAAAGTTGGGTAAAATACGGAGGGGGTCATTCTAAAAAAATCTAAAAAATGGGTAAATATCTACAAGATGTTATGTTGTGTCGTCCGCAGTTATATCCAAAGGGATTGACGGATGAAAAAATTAAAGCCTATAAAGCGGATTATGGAGACACATTACAATCGGTTGGCTATTTGGATTTTTTATTTAATCATCATATTAAGCCTAATACGCATAAAACAACCAATGGTATATGGCGATATATTGTTTACTTAAACCCAACAGAAGATGTCATTTACAAGGAACAACAGTATAGTACAGAGGTTTCAACTATTGAAAAAAGGTTTGACAACCACTTACTAAAAAGCCTAAAACCTATCGAAAGGAATACTCAACTTTTGACCTATTTTACAGAAGGATTGGTAACATTGAGTAAACTATCTGATTTTGACGAACAGGTATTTATAGCTATTCGAGATAAAATAATAGCCGATAATTTCATTTTGGAAGAAATTAGAAAACAGCCCAAAATAAGCCCTAACAAGAAAAAAAAAGCAACAACTTGGGCTATAACCAATGAAGAAAAATCAAGTATTTATTTGATAATCAATGATTTAGAAACAGGAAAAGAAAGTAGAATTACAATATGTGAAAGCATAAAGTCTTTTTTTGAGGATTTAAGTCTGTTTCCAAATATATATTTATTTGACACAATTCAATGGATGGATAGTGAAACGCTTCACTTATACCATGTCAATCCAGACCAATCTTATGGGCAAAAAAAAGTAAGTAATGATTATTTTAAAATAAATGTAACAACGCAAAGTGTTGATTATATGCCTCAAACGAAGCAGTTCATTTTTAATTATGGTTTGAAATTATTCTTGGCTTCGGATACTCATTATGATGAAGCTATGATTTTGCTAAAAAAAGCTCAATCAATGGGACATGGCAAAGCTGATAATCTGTTCTTGAATTTGAAAATTAATCCAAATAATAGGGATAAGCGTAAATTACTTCAAACACCTAAATTATCTGAGCATCTATAAATTATTTATGTTTGATCAAATTCCGTTTAACGGCAGTTTACTACCAAACAATACAAAATGAAATATTTAATAATTGTCGCAATTATAATTGGAATTATTGCTTTCTGGCTATTTAAAAATTCCAGCAAAAGAGAGGATTTAACAATTTTAAAAAATAAAATAATGGAAAAGAAACAAGAAAACTTAAATAACGAGGTATTGAAGGCATATTCATTTTTAAAATGTATGTACGATGATGCCTATTTCCCTAAACATCTTGTTGATAAAGGCAAAGATATATTGGTGGATTTATGTTTTCAAATTGAAACTAAACAGCCTAAAAGTTTAGATGCCCTTTATGAATTGTCTCACGCAGCAACCGATAAATTTAACGATTTGGAGGAAGAATTTGACAATAATGATAGCGAAATAGAAACGGGCGCAAGAGAATGTATTGGCTTAAATTTTTATTTCGTTGCAACCGCTTATGGATTTGATGCTGATATGGAAGAACTGATTGCTACGAGAAATTGGTGAACGATTTTAAGTAAAAATACTGAGGGGTCTAAAAATATAAAATAATATCAATACATAAAGCAATGATATTCAACTACAAATACGCAAACGGCACAACCTTGGCGAGCAACGCCAACAGCACCGACATGAGTTTCGCACCCGACACGTTGCGACAGCCGACCTACTTTGTGGGGACATTGGCAAAGAGCCTTTTGTTTCGAGAAGCCATGTCTGCGCTGCATCACGTGGTGGTGTCCGATATGCGGTTTCAACCCAAAGACAAGACCGAATATAAGGCGTGGGCGGCGCAAAATGAGTTGGCGGTGTTGGCAGAATTGACGGCGGGCAAAAAGGATATTGAAGCCCAAATGAAGGTTTTGAGGGAAGAAATGACCGATATTGCCAAAGAAAAAGACAAGGTTTTAAGCCCTTTTTACAAGGCGAGAAAGAAATATTACGACCATTTATACCAAAAAGACCGTGATGCGTGGTTCGTTTTAGACCCCGTGATTACGGTGCATCCCGACGAAGTATTTTTTGAATGTTTCAGTCAAGATGAATCCACGTATGGGCGTTTGGGTTGTAGTTACGAAGTGTTTAAAAAGATAAACGAGTTTGAATGTGGCACCACGAATATTGATTATTCAGCCGCTTTATACAACGAATTTCAGAAAATAAGAGCCTATAAAGACACCGAATTTAAGATAGACCCAAGTGGTTTTGACGTAAAAACAACCAACGAAGACACGTTTACGGAGGTCAAAATTGACTTGCCCGATACGTGGGTGCGAGGCTTTTTGCAAGTGAGTTCGGCGATGACTTTACCCGCTTACACATTCGATTTACACCCGATGGATGTGCATAATATTTTGCATATTTTGAAGCGACAAAAAGAGATAATTGAGCCTCGTTCTTTGCGTTTTCGCTTGAAGCCAGGGCAACCCGTTTCGATTTTGGTTGAGCCTTTTGGCATCCTCATCAACTGTCCACGCTCCATTTACAACGGCGATACGGAGGGAGAAGTTCGGATTTGGGGTCGCCGCCGTTTGATGATTTTGGAACGACTTTTACCCGTGACAAAACGCTTTACGGTGCATCTTTTGGGTACAGGTTTGCCATCGTTTTTTGTGGCAGATATGGGTCACATGAACTTCACATTAGGCTTATCGGGTTGGACTTCAAACGATTGGTCGAGGGCAGGTAATTTCGACCTCATGGCACCTCGTGTTGACGTTGATAATACGACTAAACAATTGATTTTCAATAGTTTAAAGCAAAATTGGTTCGAGACTTCGGATAGTTTAGCGCAACGTTTGGGCTTACAAAAAAAGATAGTCGAAGGCGCATTATCCGCTTACACACAAGCGGGTAGCGTGATTTTTGACCTCAATAAAAAAGTGTATCGGGTACGTGAATTGAGCCGTGAACCACTGCCAATGGAGCAACTCCGATTTGATAATCCAAGAGAAGCAAAAGCGACCGAACTTATCAAACAAAATTCCGTAAACCTCAACACCGAAGCATTAGCCGATGGCGCAATCAAGCTAAGTGGCGTGGTAAAAGACGGCGGTCGAAAACATAACACGGAACTCGTGATTGACACCGACGACCGTATGCGCCAAACCCAATGCAACTGTCATTTTTACATCAAAAATCGGATGCGAATGGGCCCTTGTGAGCATCTTTTGGCACTTAAAATGTCTCATGCGCAGAGGAGTGTTTGGTATAAAAAATTGTTTGCAAATTAGGAAAAGCGTATTGCGTAGTTAGTATTGCGTAATTCGTATTGAGTAGTTAAAAAAGGGGCCCCTCAGTATTTTGGGCAAAAAAAGTAAAAAGTAGTTATTTTTTTTATAAATAAATTGTTTTATAATTTTTTAATTTAAAAACAATTTTGTATTTTTGTTTCGACAAAAGAGTTGAAATAATGTAGCGGCGAATCTATTCGCCGAGTATTAATTTGGTTATTCGGCGAATAAATTCGCCGCTACAAAATAAAGGCAGTCAAAGTAAATCAACAAAGACCTTGCAAACCGAATGATGTTTCGTCATTCATGTTCACAGTTTTCACCTGCATCACGAGCCGCCTCTTCACTATAACGGATAGGTGTACTACCTGTCTATTGCGGAGCGAGTTCGGGAACTCAATGAGTACAGGTAGTACACCTATCCGTCTCGAGTTGAGTCGTCCCGTCCGAGAGATTGAACGAAGGTTGAAATATGGCGACTGCCTTTTAATCAGAATGAATAGAATAGTTTTAGAATAAATAGAATATGTGTGGAGACAAAATTATTTAGAACAACTCTTCAAGGGTTTTAAACCCTTGAAGAGTTACAACTTGCTAAAAATCAATTGTTTATCAAAATTGATACCCCTCAGTCATGCCTTTGGCTTGATGAAGCTGAAAGCATCATATTTTCTTGATTTATTTTGTGTTTACACTTACATTTATTTATCACTATATTTTTTTTGTAAAAGAAAACCACCTACTATCCCTATCACAACCAAAGCCACTGCAATAATCTCCGCTTGTGTCCAGCTTCCCGCCAGTTTGTCGTTTACCCTTATTTTTTCTATAAAAAAGCGTTCAATACCATTAAAAATCAAGTAAATCATAAACAATACGCCAGGTGCTTTAAGGCTTTTGCGGATAGACCAAAGGAACGCACCAATGAGCGAAGAGGCAATGGTTTCGTACAATGGAGTCGGAAATACTGAGGGGGTCAAGCGTGTATTATAT
The DNA here is from genome assembly GCA_043728105.1 of Saprospiraceae bacterium. Lineage (GTDB taxonomy): Bacteria > Bacteroidota > Bacteroidia > Chitinophagales > Saprospiraceae > JAAFJT01. Next base: position 9,014 of record JAYTMW010000203.1, read on the forward strand.
TTACCCGTGAAACCTTGAATAATCTCATGCGGATGCCCCGACGAGTTTATCACATTGCGTGGGTAGTCATAAGCCCAAAGCCAATCGGGCAAAAACCACCACGCTGGCTGCGGCCCTGACACAATACCCCAATCACCATCACCCGATAATTGACAACCGATGCGACCCACGGCATAAGCCATAATGAGACCCACTGCCACGGCATCCATCATGTATAATGCGTTCATTTTCAATTTTTTGGTAATGAACCAATATACACCAATAAAACCGCCAATCAAGCCACCATACATCGCCAAGCCCGACCCGCTGAACAAGGTGCCGATTGGGTCAGACATGAAACTTTTGATATTTTCCATGCTTTCTAAAACGGCAAAAATCTTTGCGCCCGCCAAGCCACTAAGCGCAGCTACCATCGTGATATCTCCTACCCGATCATGGGGATAGGCTTGCTTGATTTCGCCTTTTTCGTCTTTTACATCGTGAGAGACGAATAAGCCTGCGTCGGCTTTGCGTTTCAACTCTAAATAGAGCAAATATGCCGCAGTCAGAAAAGCCAAGGCTAAGAACAGACCGAAGGTTTTGACGAGGGAAGACCAATTGTCAACCGAAGTGCCGAGGATGTCGTGTAGAATATAAGATAAGTCTGGATACATAAAACAGAGACGTTAGATTTGAGATTTTAAGATGTAAGATTATAGGATTCTATGTGAGCGTATTTCAATGTCTTAAAATCTTACATCTCAAAATCCTAAAATCTAAATAAAGCCCAAAGGTAAATTTTATTTTTTGTTCTCTGCTTTTTCGCCCTCTTTAAGTAATTGTAAAAGTTTTTCTGCTTCGGTAGTTTCCTCGCCGTTGATTTTCCCAACGTAAATTGCCGTCTCAACAGCTTTCAAGGCGTTTGATTTTTTATTGATTTTATTGTAAAGATTCGCAAGCGTGAGGTAATTAACGCCGCTATTTTTATCCAGTTTTACCGCTTTTTTTGACCACGTAATGGCTTTTTTGAGCATTTTTTTATCCTCAATTTGCTCAAAAAATGTGGTAGCTATTTCATTGAGTTCTGCCGCATCTTTGTCATATTTTTTTAAATATTGAACCGCCGCATCCGCAAATCCCTTGCGATCGCCCTTCATACGAGCGTAATCAATGCGGTATTTTTTCGACATTTTATCCGCTTGTTTCTCATAAACCATAAGGATTAATGAATCAGCGTAGGTTAAAGTCGGTAAATCTTTTTCATTAAAAATTTTATCTACCAACATGCCTTGAATCTTCGCATCCACCTCAGCGGCGTTTGATATTTTTTCAAAAGCCTTTTTATTTTTTACTAAAAAAGGGAATAGTTTTCCCCCGACCCCCTCAGTAAATTTGTAAATAAAATCCAAATTTTCTTCCGTCATCCAGTCCGTTTGTGTCGCTAAATATTCTTCGGCAACTTGACTTTTTCTTTTATCGTAAGCCTCAGCCAACTTTGTGGCATAATCTTTCAAAAAAACGGGTGTTCGCTCACCATTATCATATCTTTTTGTCCAAGAAGAAAGCGTTTGAGAGCCTGCCAAAACGATGTTGCCTAATTCCATAAATTGCTCTACATCGTGGAAACCAAGAGCTTTATGTACGATATTGCCTTCTCCGTCAACAAAAAGTAAAGTAGGGAAAGCGGTAATGCCATAGCGGGTGAGCAACAGCGGGCCCATGCCTTTCTCCATATCCAACTTTAGATTGATAAAATTTTTGTTGTAAAGTGTAGCAACAGATGAATCAGGAAACGTGTTTTTTGTCATCAATTTGCAAGGGCCACACCATGTTGTGTAGGCATCCATGAAGAGAATTTTGTTTTCTGCTTTGGCTTGTGCCAACGCTTTTTCAAAATCTTCATGCACGAATTTCACACCCTTGTCTTCGGGCAGGACAGGTTTTGTTTTAGTCGTATCCTGAGCAAAAAGGTTTAATTGGGTTAAGACAAAAAAAGTGAAAAGGATTTTATTTCTCATTGGATGTTTATGTTGTAACGTAGAATATTAATAGTAAACCTAAACCTTATAACGATAGAACGGGGATTCAATGTTGCAACAAATGTAAGAATTATAAGGAATTTCAAGCAAAATCAGTGCCTTTTAACTTAAAACAATGTACGTGCGTAAAACAAGTCGAAATTTAAGTTGTCATTTTTAAAGTAATATTTTAAAGTTAATACATGAGTTTTACCAATTCCGCTATTTTCTTTTCATAATTCCAATCCCCCTTTTAACTTTGCACCTTTTACGAAACACCCCCCTCAGTATTTTCGTAAAAAAATGCTTCTAAAACCCTCCAAGAGTTTTAAACTCTTGGAGAGTTGGTTCATCAAAAATATAAATAAAGGGTTATGGCAAGTCAAGAAGATGTTTTTAAAAAAATAGTATCACATTCTAAGGAGTATGGTTTTGTGTATCCGTCGAGTGAAATTTACGATGGTTTGGGTGGCGTGTACGACTACGGCCCTTATGGTGTGATGTTGAAAAATAACATCAAAAATTATTGGTGGCGGAGCATGGTTCAGTTGCACGAAAACATTGTGGGGCTTGATGCGTCCATTTTTATGCACCCCAAAACGTGGAAAGCGTCGGGTCACGTGGATGCCTTCAACGACCCGATGGTGGACAATAAAGATTCCAAAAAACGCTACCGTGCCGACGTATTGATTGAAGGCGTGGTGGATAAATTGGAAGAAAAAATCAATAAAGAAGTCGAAAAAGCTGCCAAACGCTTTGGCGAAACTTTCGACGAAAAAATGTACCGTGAGACCAATCCACGCTGCATGGAATACGCTCAAAAGGCGCACAGCATCGAAAAAGACTTAGCAGAGGCGATGAAAGCAGGTGATATGCCCGCTTTGAAAAAAATAATTGAAGACCTCGAAATTGCCGACCCCGAAAGCGGTTCACGCAATTGGACGGAAGTGCGTCAGTTCAACCTCATGTTCAACACGCAGTTGGGCAACATTGCGGGCGAAGAAGGCAAACTTTATTTGAGACCTGAAACGGCGCAAGGCATTTTTGTCAACTTCTCGAATGTGCAGAAATCTACCCGTCAAAAAATTCCGTTTGGTATTGCTCAAATTGGTAAGGCTTTTCGGAATGAGATTGTGGCACGGCAATTCATTTTCCGTATGCGTGAGTTTGAGCAAATGGAAATGCAATTTTTCATTCGTCCTGGCACGCAAAAAGAATGGTACGCAAAGTGGAAAGAAGCCCGCATGAAGTGGCATTTGGCATTGGGTACTCCTCAGTCGAAACTCAAATTTAAAGACCACGACAACCTTGCGCACTACGCCGATGCTGCCGTGGATATTCAATACGATTTTCCTTTTGGTTTCAAAGAATTAGAAGGTATTCACTCTCGCACGGACTTCGATTTGGGCGCACATCAAGAGCTTTCAGGTAAGAAATTGCAATATTTTGACCCTGAACTCAATGAAAATTACGTGCCTTACGTGGTCGAAACGTCCGTTGGGGCCGACCGTATGTTCCTCAGTATGCTCTCGCAAGCCTTCACGGAAGAGGAAGTGCCTGATGCAAAAGGCGAAGATGCGGTGCGTACCGTTTTGAAATTGCACCCTGCCCTTGCGCCCATAAAATGTGCGATTTTGCCGTTGCTAAAAAATAAAGAGGAGTTGACCAAAGTGGCTTCTGATATTTTCAACAAACTGAAATTTGCGGTGGATTGTCAATACGATGAAAAGGATGCGATTGGTCGCCGCTATCGTCGTCAAGATGCCATTGGTACGCCTTTTTGCGTCACGATTGATTTTGAAACCCTTGAAAATCAAACAGTTACGATTCGTGATAGGGATACCTTAAAGCAAGAACGCATCAAAATTGAAGACATCGAAAAGATTGTTTTGGCAAAGACAGATATGCGGATTTTGTTGGAGCAATTGGGGTGAAAATAGACCACTGATGACGCTGATTAAACAGATAAATACTGATTTTATTTAGATTTGAAATTGGTTTTTATTTTGTTTTTGCAAGTATTAAAATCACCATAATACTGAGGGGCCTCTAAAAAACAATAGGCAACACGCATCACACGCATTGCCTACTGTTTTTTATTTTTTGCCGATTAAAAACAAGTAAAAAGCGGCAAAATACTGAGGGGGCCTCTTTCAAAAACTAAGCTCCCACCCCATGACAATTCTTAAACTTCTTACCACTGCCACAAGGGCAAGCGTCATTGCGACCTACTTTTGGTTCTTCACGCACCAGCGTAACGGGGCGTTGCGGCTCACGTCCTGCGTTGGCAGACACTTCACGCATACGACGGCGTTCTTCGTTCATGCGCTCCAAATCAGCATTGGTTCTCCCAAAGTTTGTCTTTTGTTTTGGGGCTTGTTGCAGCGTTAGTTCATCTTGCTGAATCATCAACATGCCTTTTGATAAATAAGAAGTTACTTCCATATTTACCTTGCCCACAAACTGTTCAAACATCGAATATGCTTCTACTTTATAAATCACCAATGGGTCTTTTTGCTCAAAAGATGCACCTTGAACGGACTCTTTCAACTCGTCCATACTGCGCAAATGTTCTTTCCATTCGTCGTCAATGATAGCCAAACTAATTGCTTTTTCAACGTCCTTCCAAATGGATTTACCGTCTGTTCTCACCGCTTCTTCCAACTCCGCCGCAATGTTCAAAGCTCTCGCCCGACCATCCGTGAAAGGGACTGAAATACGCTTATATCGGTTGCCTTCATTGGCGTAAATTTGCTTACAAACGGGCAATAAAGCATCACAGACACGCTGCGCTTTATCGTTGTAATGCTGCATAAATTGGTTGTAAAATTTATCAACCAATTGCTCTTGTGGCAACGATTTGAACTCCGTTTCGCTTATTTCTGGGTCAAAACCTAAGATTTCCCAACTTGT
>JAYTMW010000204.1:0-7075 GCA_043728105.1 Saprospiraceae bacterium
TCTAATAGATACGTAATATCTTCCGTTGGCACTTTCCAATCGCCACTCATCCAGTTGTTACGAGCCGAGCCATAGACAACAGGGAAATCCAATTGGTCTTGTGAAGCCTCTAAAGCGAACATCAAATCGAATGCTTGCTCATACACTTCATCAGGCTTACAGTTTTCCTTATCAACCTTGTTAACAACAACAATTGGTTTCAAACCCAATTGAATTGCTTTCTGCAAAACGAAACGGGTTTGAGGCATTGGGCCTTCAAAAGCATCCACCAAAACCAAAACACCATCACACATATTTAATACACGCTCAACTTCACCACCGAAATCCGAGTGACCCGGAGTATCAATGATGTTAATTTTTACGCCTTTATATGTAATAGAAACGTTTTTAGCAAGAATGGTGATACCACGCTCACGCTCAAGGTCGTTGTTGTCAAGGATAAGATCCCCAGTTAATTCATGTTCACGGAAGATTTTTCCCGCTAAAATCATCTTGTCCACCAACGTCGTTTTACCGTGGTCAACGTGGGCAATGATTGCAATGTTACGAATATTCTTATTTTCCATTTAATATGATTGTTGCATTGTTATTTCAGAAAGTATAACGTGTAGATTATAGGTTTTGACACTTTTCAGGTCAAATTAATTTTGGTAAGCCTACATTATATACACACAAATTCTTGTACTTTCTTGAAAGCTCTTTTGAGCGGCGCAAAAGTACATATTAAAGACGAGAAAAACGAAGGAAAGATACAATAAGGGGGAAGTTTCGGAGAAATATATCAACTAAGGTAAAAAATACTGAGGGGTCAGTTATTTTTCCAAATTAAATTTCATAAAACCATCAAAATTCCTACTATTAAGCTATTTTATAGATTTAAAAGGTCGAAAAAGCATATAAAATTTTGTGTTTTTTATGAAAAAAAAGTATAATTCATCAGAAAAAACACGCTTTGAAGCGATTCACGAATTTTTAATCCTTAATTTTTAATTTTTAACTGACTTATTTCTTCTCAAACAATGTCAACAAATCGGAAATTGTTTCACGTAAATCTTTTCTATTCACAATAAAATCTACAAATCCCTTATCCAACAAAAACTCCGCAGATTGAAAACCTTCTGGCAAATCCCGTTTTATGGTTTCACGAATAACCCGTGGGCCCGCAAAACCAATCAATGCACCAGGCTCACTCATATTAATGTCACCGAGCATCGCATACGAAGCCGTCACGCCACCCGTAGTTGGATCGGTCATCAAAGACAAATATGGGATACCTTCTTTGGCTAATTGCGACAATTTGGCGGACGTTTTCGCCATCTGCATCAATGAAAAAGCCGCTTCCATCATCCTTGCACCACCCGATTTTGAGATAATCATGAAAGGTACACGGTGTTTTCTACTCAAATCTATGCCTTTAGCTATTCTTTCACCCACTACCGAACCCATTGAACCACCGATGAAACTAAAATCCATGCAAGCCACCACCATTGGACGTTTTTTGACATTACCGAAAGCCACACCGATAGCATCCGACAAACCCGTTTTTTTCTGAGCATCTCTCAAACGGTCGGGATAGGCTTTCGTGTCCGTAAATTTCAAAACATCTTTTGACAATACTTCTTCAAAATGCAATTCAAATTCGCCTTTATCAAAAAGCAAGGAAAAATATTCTCTCGAACCAATACGACTATGGTAATCACAACTTGGGCATTTGTGAAAATTTTCTTTAAATTCTTTTGTGGTGGAGGTATGCGAACACTTTGGGCATTTAAACCAAATACCTTCAGGTGCCTCTTTCTTATTTACCGTCGCTGTCTTAATACCGTCTTGTAATCGCTTAAACCAACCCATATTTGGAGATTTATCATTTCAGTTTTTAAAAATTCAGTAAGTAAATTAAATAAATAAAAACTACAAATTACATAAAATGTTGATTATCAATTTCTTATACAATTATATTTTTTAACTATTTATTAAACAGAACTTACTTTGAAAATTTTAGCCGTGACTTTAATAATTTTGTTTGTAAACTTTTAAAAGTTAATACGGTTGTTAAATGTAACGCTTTTAATAGTAAGTCGCAAAAATAGCTATTTCGTTTAAATAAACAAGCATTATAAAATGATGATTGATAAATGATGTTAAGCGGGAATTAAATCTCTTTTCTTATTTTTTAATTTTTAATTCAAAATATGGATTTTGGTAAACTCAATAACATCGAAAACGTGGATTTCGCACTTCCTCCCGATGCTCCAAAAACGGCTGAAATACTGAGGGGCCTACCCACACGCTCGCATCCACCACACATATATATAGGTGCAACGGGTTGGGGCATGAAAGAATGGGTAGGCACTTATTATCCAACGGGCGCAAAAGCAACGGATTATTTGAAGGCTTACGGTAAACAATTTAACTCAATTGAATTGAATACGACGCATTATCGTATCCCAACAGTATCTGACATTCAAAAATGGAAAAATGATACGCCACCCAACTTTCGTTTCGCTCCTAAGCTTCTACAATCTATTAGTCATGAAAGAAATTTAGGTCTGAGTAATAATTTGACACAACAATTTTGTGATGCTATTGAAGGTTTAGAAGAAAAACTTGGCGTTTGTTTTATGCAACTCCCACCCTATTTTGGCACGCAAAATATGCCCATTTTGGAGCGTTTTTTAAAGCAATTTCCTAAAAATATACCCTTAGCAATTGAGATTAGACAAGAGGAAATATTCAATAACAAAAATTATACGTTAGAGTATTTGGATATTTTAGAACAAAACAATACCTTTACGGCTATAACAGACGTGGCAGGTCGCCGAGATGTTTTGCATCAAGGCGTTACTGGTAAAACAGTTGTTATAAGATTTATTGGAAACGATTTACACCCTACCGATTATACCCGAATAGATGCTTGGGTGTTAAAACTAAAAGAATGGTTTGACATAGGTTTGCATGAGGTATATTTTTTTATCCATGAACCTGACAATATGAACGTCCCAACTTTATCTGAATATTTAGCTACTAAAATTGAAGCAAGTTTTGAAGCAAAATTAACCAAACCAATGTCATTAAATTCAAATAGTTTGAATCAAATATCACTTTTCTAATTTAATTTTTTGCTATTTTTTTTATACGCAAATTATTGATTATCAATAATTTATGAATTATATTTAATTATATTTAAAAATATACCACAATGACTTTGTGACCATTTTACTATGTCACGTCTTAATAAAAGCAATACAATAGTTGATGAATGTATTCTTTTTATCAACGAAAATGGCATAATTGTGGATGAATGTAAAAGTAAATAAGAAAAGGGGTTCTAATCCATCTGAACAAATATAACAAAACTACTTTTTAGAATTTGAACACAAACTCATTTTGATCGCACTATAATAAGATTCAAACAAATAAGCACAAATTTTTTTTTAATATAAAAACAACAAATTAAGTTATCACACGAACTATTTTTTAATTTTTTCAACACAAAAACTGTATTTCAATACCCTTAATTTTTAACTCAAACAAATAGTCACTAAGCATTTGTTAAAATTAAACACAACAAATTATTACATTTAAACTACTTTTTATCGAGCCGATGCTTTCATTAAGCATCGGCTTTTGTTTTATTTTGTTAATTTTGCGGAAATTTGGACTACGAATTGAGCGAATTTACGAATTTACGAATTTTAATATTCAAAACCCAAAATTCGTAAATTCGTAAATTCGTAAATTCGTAAAATTCGTAAAATTCGTAAAATTCGTAGTCCAAAATTCGTAGCCCAAAATACTGAGGGGGTACGATTCTATTCATTTTGATTTTAAAATTAGACAATTGAAAACTAAAACGTTAAAAAAAGATAAAGTAAACATCATTACTTTGGGTTGTTCCAAAAACACCGTTGATTCTGAAAACTTGATGACACAACTCAAAGCAAACGAGTTTGATGTAGCGCACGACAGCGACCGCAAAGCAAACGTCATTGTTATTAATACGTGTGGTTTTATTGATTTGGCAAAAGAAGAAAGCGTGAATACGATTTTGGAATACGCCGACATGAAAAATCAAGGTCGTATTGATAAGTTGTACGTTACAGGCTGTTTGTCGCAACGCTATAAGGACAATTTGGAGGCTGAAATCCCCGAAGTGGATGCCTTTTTTGGTACGCTCGAAATGCCACAATTGCTCGCCAAATTCAAGGTGGATTACCAGCACGAACTCGTGGGCGAGCGCATCATCACCACGCCTTCGCATTATGCGTATCTCAAAATTTCGGAAGGTTGCAACCGCACGTGTTCATTTTGCGCCATCCCGTTGATGCGTGGAAAACACGTCTCTCGCACCATAGAGAGTCTGGTGAAAGAAGCCCAAAATTTGGCTCGCATGGGCGTAAAAGAAATCATGCTGATTGCCCAAGAATTGACATATTACGGTCTTGACATATACAAAACTCGTTCATTATCAACGCTTTTGGAGGCTTTGCAAGAAGTTGACGGCATTGAGTGGATTCGTTTGCATTATGCTTATCCGAGTAAATTTCCTGTTGAAGTTTTTGATACCATGGCTCGTTTATCAAAGGTTTGTAAGTATCTCGATATACCTTTGCAACACGCCAACAACAGCGTTTTGGAAATCATGCGCCGCCAAATTACCCGTGAAGAAACGGTTGAATTAATTCGTTTAGCCCGTGAAAAAGTACCTAACATTGCTATCCGAACCACCATTCTGATTGGTCATCCAGGCGAAACCGAGGAAGCTTTTGAAGACCTTTGCGACTTCATTTCAGAGATGGAATTTGAACGTGTGGGCGTTTTTCAATACTCGCACGAGGAAGGTACATCCGCATACGATTTGCCCGATGACATACCCGCCGAAGTGAAACAAGAACGGGCTGATAGACTCATGGACATACAAAAAGATATTTCTTCCGAAAAAAATCATGCTAAGGTAGGTCAAACTTTCAAGGTGCTTTTTGATAGAAAAGAAGGTGAGTACTTCGTCGGAAGAACGGAACATGACTCTCCCGAAGTGGATAATGAGGTGTTGGTGAAGGGCAAAAAGAACTACCTCCGCATCGGTGACTTTGCCAATATTAAGATTACAGAAGCCACTGAGTATGATTTATATGGAGAATTGGCATAAAAACAAAATAATTCCGTCGCCGAAAACCTCTCACTAAAACGGTAATTATCACATTTTTTTATTCGCAATACATCTAACACTGAGGGGGTATTTATCTTCAAATATCTTTTAATTATAAGTTTAATATGCTTTAAAATCAATCATTTATACATATAATTTAACAATAAATGAAAGAATTACAACATCTTACCCCCTCAAAGTGCCTTAATTTCATAAACCATTGATAATCAATTAGTTGGCTTCAAATGCTAAAAATACGTACCTTTGCATTGTCACAATCGGCACAGTAATTGAAACATATTATACAGATTAACACAAAAATTATAACGATAACATTTAAGACTAAATTTACGATAAAAAGCAATCAGTAAACAAACTATATGAACATACGATTTTTCATCTCACCGATGAAGGATTCGGAGAAAACAACACATCAATGGAATTAAATTATTTTCTATCCGTCTTATCAAGACGCAAGTGGCTACTTTTAGCCGTCATGTTACTTACAGCCGCTACTACTTATTTCGCAGCCAATCAATTACCTAAAAAGTATAAATCATCTGCCGTCATTGCAACGGGCATTTTGGATTTCAAAGGCATCCGTGTAGGCGAGGTCAATCCTTTCGTACAAGAGTTTGAGATTGAAGGAAAGTTCTCAAACTTAACGGAGTACATGAAATCTCGCCCGTCAATCAATATTTTGACGAAGCAATTGATGTTGCATGATTTATTGCCTGATTCATCGTCAGCACCTTTCAGTAAATTAGATACCACAAAATTGAGTATCCCAACGGATGCCATTTATAACTATTTGGGTGCTTTAAAACAAAATCCCGATTCAGTGGGCATCAAAGAAGAAGATTTTGCAAACATCGCAACGGCTCGTGCCTTAGAAAAAGCATTGGGTTACGATTATGATGCGCTTTTTTCAAAAATTGATATTAAACGTGTAGGCAAAACGGATTACGTGAGCATCGAATATACATCCGAAGATCCACGTTTGTCTTACTTCGTAACGAAGAAATTTACCGAAGAATTTTTGCACTTTTATTACTCAAAACGTGATTCAGTAGGCAATCAATCAGTTGTTTTTTACAATGATTTAACGGGTGATAAGAAGAATGCCTTAGATTCTTTAAGTCGTTATAAAAATAGATATTCTAAGAATAATGCTATCGTTGCTCTTGACCAACAAAGCACTTTGATTGTTTCTCAAATCAAAGAACTTGAAGCACAAAGAGATGAGGAAAGTAAGAAAAGAGCGATGAATGAAGAGGCTCTAAGAATAAATGAATCTAAATACGGCAATGTTGCTACAAATTACATTCAAGGTTATGGTAAGACTGTAAGTGGTAGAAATCAATTGGATGAAATCAATTCTCAAATAGTTCTACTGAACAATAAATGGGTAGAAACAGGTAGAAAAGATGTTTCAATACAAAAGAAAATTGAAAGTTTGAAATCAAAAAGAGAAGCTATTACTAACGTAGAAGCGGACATTATTGTAACAAACGCTAACGACCCAAGAATACAAAAACAGAATGAATTATATTTTAGAAAAGTAGAATATGAAACAATAAAAGAATCAAGTGGAAAGGCAATAGAAGTATTGAACGCTCGAATCAGTCAGCTTAATTCTAAACTTAATAATTTAGTAAGAAACAATGCTGATATTGAGAAAATGAATCAAGATATTGATATTGCAAAGAAAGAATATGAGTACGCAGTTGAAGGTCAAAACAGAGCTGATATTATCCAACGTTCATCCGCACCAGAAGCACCAATGCGTATAATCGACCACGCTGCACCCGCTACAAAACCTGAAAAAAGCAAAGCACCGCTTTTAGCCGCTTTTGCAGGTGTAGGCATGGGTTCATTGGCCACTTTTATCTTGTTTATGTTAAGCTATTTTGACCGTTCTTTAAG
>JAYTMW010000205.1:0-6255 GCA_043728105.1 Saprospiraceae bacterium
TAATTATTATTAAATTGTTAATTAGTACCCCCTCAGTATTTTAAGGTAATTAGGCAAATTATTCATCATTTATCATTCATACTTCATCATTATTGAATCTAATCCAATACATCTTCATTAATTTTATTACTCAAAAAGATAGTACCAATCACAAAAGTAATCGCCCCAATCGCAATTGGATAATACAAGCCGTTGAATTTAGCTGCACCGCCCGCCGCTGCCAAAGCCGTGGCAATAAAAGGAGTCAAACCACCAAAAATGCCGTTGCCCACGTGATAAGGCAGGGACATAGACGAGTAGCGGATGCGGGTCGGAAACAACTCGACTAAGAAGGCGGCAATGGGGCCATAAACCATCGTTACATAGATGATTTGGATAAAAACTAAGAACAACATAAACCAATAATTGGAAGGGCTTAACCACACCGTTTTCTTGGTATCGGGTTTTAAAACAGGCTTTTTTGCGTCCGAAAATTGCGTTTGTTTGGTCGTTTCTTCGATGTAAGTGCCATCGGTATAATGCGTTTTTGAGACAGTTGTTAGTATAGAATCTAATGGATTTTTTATATCCGCTGCAATGTTACTCGTTTTATAGACCCCCTCAGTATTTACCGTTTTTTGCGCTCCATTGGCGAGGCTATCCATCGTTTTGTAGATGGGCATATACGTACAAACGGCGATGAGCATACCCACCATCATAATCCATTTTCGCCCTACTTTATCTGACCAACCACCGAACACCACAAAGAAAGGAGTCGCCAAAGCAATAGCAATGAGCATCAAAGAAATGCGTTGGTCGTCATGCACTTTTAAGGTGTTTTGGATAAAAGAATTGGCGTAGAACTGCCCCGTGTACCACACAACGCCTTGACCCGCCGTTGCGCCGAACAAAGCCAAAAGCACCATTTTTAGGTTTTCTTTGTTGCCAAAACTCTCTTTTAGCGGATTTTTGGAAATTTTACCTTCTTTTTTTATCTTAGAAAAAAGCGGCGATTCAGCCATTTTCAAGCGAATATAAACGGAAACAGCGACCAAAAGGCTCGAAATCAAGAAAGGAATACGCCAGCCCCAATCGTTGAAAGCGTCCGCACCTACTTGTTTTTTGGTGAGCCAAATAACACCCAAAGCTAAGAACAAACCCAACGTAGCCGTAGTCTGAATAAAACTTGTGTAATAGCCTCTGTCTTTCGCCGTCACATGCTCGGATACATACGTGGCGGCCCCGCCATACTCGCCGCCCAAAGCCAAACCTTGCAACAAACGGAGTAACAAAACGATGTAAGGCGCACCCGCAAAAACCTTGTAACTCGGTATCAAACCAATGGCAAATGTGGAGAGACCCATGATAAGTAGGGTCACTAAAAAGGTGTATTTACGCCCTATCAAATCGCCCAAACGTCCGAAGAATAATGCGCCAAACGGACGGACTAAAAACCCTGCGGCGAAGGCTGCCAAAGCTGCCAAAAGTGCCGCCGTGGGATTGTCGGAAGGGAAAAATTGGGTGGAAATGATGGCGGTCAAAGTGCCAAAAATATAGAAATCGTACCACTCAATCAACGTGCCGATTGAGGATGCCCATATCACCGTCCAAAGTGTTTTTTTATCAACTGTTTCAGTTACCATATTTACTGATTGCTTTTCGTTTTACATTAAAACTTAACTTTCGGTGCAAAATACGTACTTAGAAGATTCTTTTATGAATACCCCCTCAGTATTTTTTAGATTATTGTAGCTTCGCTTTTATTAATAGTGTTTAAACTCAAATTCCTTTAACTCAAAAAAAAGATTTATGCCCACTTTTGCTGATAAAATCATTGCCTTCAATCAATCACTTTCTTTCACAGGTGCGTTGCCTGATGGCATTCGCATCATGAATCCGTTTAAAGAAAACCCTATTGTGTTGGATATTTCTTCAACGTTTTACAAAAAATATTACGGCGATGACCAAGCTCGACATCTAATTTTGGGTATCAATCCAGGCAGACTTGGAGCGGGGCTTACGGGTGTGCCGTTCACCGACCCAAAGCGTTTGAAAGAGAAATGCGGCATCATATACGAGGGCGCAATGGCGCACGAACCGTCTTCCGTTTTTGTGTATGAAGTGATTGAAGCGTATGGTGGCATCGAGCGATTTTATCAAGATTTTTATATCAATTCACCTTGTCCGTTGGGTTTTACGAAGCGGCAAGAGAACGGGCAAGAGGTCAATTATAACTATTATGACAGCAAGGCTTTGACCAACGCCGTATATGATTTTATGTTAGAAAGCATGGATAAACACTTGGCTTTGGGCATAAAAACCGATGTGGCGTATTGCTTCGGAACAGGTCAGAATTTTAAGTTTTTGGATAAATTAAACAAAGAAAAAAAGTATTTTGAGCGGCTGATTCCTTTGGAGCATCCTCGGTTTGTAATGCAGTATAAATCGAAGGATAAACAGTTTTATATTGATAAGTATTTGGCGGCTTTTGGGGAAATCTTTAAGTAGTTGATAATGGATAGTTGATAGTTGATAGGATTGTAAATAGTTGATAATCAATGAGTTATAAGAAGATAAAATTACGAATTCTTAATAAAAACTATCAAAACAATGAAGAAAAATAACCCCTCAGTATTTGGTCTTTTTTTAAATGTAAAAAAAATTTTAAACAAAGTGTTTGGAATGATTTCTTTAGTGTAAATTTGTAAAAAAAATACACGTAAAAATAAATATGATGGCAACCATAGCCCATAAAAACGCACTTGGATACGGCATTTATACAAGTACAGATATAGCGCAACTGCTTGGTATTCCTCGCAGCAAAGTTGCTCGTTATTTGAAAAATTATTGGGATGAGAAATTGGGTAAAGATCTTTTCAATGATAGCTATACATGGCAAACAGAAAATAGGAAAGTGAAAGCGGTAAACTTTTATGTTTTGATTGAATTATACATTTGTTTTCAACTGCAACTACAGGGCGTGAAACCCCAACGCATTTTAGAATCTCGTAAAAACATAGCCAAAGAAACCAACAATCCTTATCCTTTTGCCACATCAAAAGTGTTGAGTGATGGTAAAAAAATATGGTATGAATTTAAAGACGCTATAGTTAATGCGGACGGCACTCGTCAAGCGAATTTTGAAAAAATAATCAAAGAATATATCCAAAAAATTGATTTCGATGAAGACGAGCAAGCTGTAAAATTTTATCCAAATGGTCGTGAAAGTAGTGTAGTGGTTAATCCTCGAAATCAATTTGGACAGCCCATTATAGAAGGTACTAACGTCAATGCCGAAATGCTTTTTTCAATGTATAAAAGTGGAGAGCCCATTGATTTTATAACCAATTTGTATGATTTGAACATAAAAGCTGTTGAAGATGCTATTCGTTTTTATCAAAATGCCGCTTAATCACGTATGAAAATTTATCTCGACGAAAACCTTTCTCAACATGTTGCAAAAGCTTTGAACAATCTAAATCAAGGTTATTTTCCAAACATTGAAGTACATTCTACCATTGAGGTCTTCGGGCGTGGTGTGCCTGATGAAACGCTTATTCCTAATATTGGAAATGAGGGGTCTGTCCTAATTACCAAAGATTTCAACATCAAAAAAACACATCTCCAATTTGAATTGTGCCGACAATATAACTTAGGTATTTTTTTCATCACATTACCCAAAAATCAAGATAAACATTGGGAGATTATAAAACTACTTATCAATAATTGGGAAGAAATTTCACAAAAAGTAGGACGTGAAAAACATCCTTTCGCTTACAGAATTAGAATTAAAGGAAAGATGGAAAAACTATCTTTTTGACACAATTAACTTTCAAAAATATCAATTCTCCCATTTAAAAATCCGTTTAACATACCAAATCCTACAATCATAGAAATTACACACCATATTAAAAGATGATTTCCTACATTACTCCAAAATTCATCTTTAAGTAATTGATTATGACTATAAAATTAACAACCCTTTTCCTCTTTTTGAGCACCTTTTCAATAGCTCAAAACAACACCACAAAAACCAAAACCTACTTTCCACCCCCTCAGTATTGGGCGCACAAAACGCCTTCTGAAATGGGTCTGGATGCCGCTAAAATCCAAGAAGCGATTGCTTTTCACAAGGTAAACGAGGTTAAAAACCCTCGCAGCATGGAGCAATCGCACTATCAATCTTTTGGCAAAGAGCCTTATGGATTTGCCATTGGGCCTTTTGCAGATCGTGGCGAACCGACGGGCGTTATCATTTATAAAGGCTATATCGTGGCTGAATGGGGCGAGCCAAAACGTTGCGACATAACCCACAGCGTGACGAAAAGTTTTTTATCAACTGTCGTTGGTTTGGCGGTTGATAAAGGGCTAATTGCCAATGTGAATGACACCGTTGCGCCTTATGTGCCGCCCATTGAGTTGTATAATCAACCCGTCATGCGTTCAGCGGATGATTTTGGCAAACCTGAATTATTGACTCCCTTTGAAACGCCGCACAATAGAACCATTACTTGGGACAATCTTTTAAGACAAACCAGCGATTTTGAAGGCACGCTTTGGGGTAAACCCGAATGGGCGGATAGACCCGATGCAGATGCGTCAAAGTGGCTCAATCGTCCTCGCAACAAGGCGGGCACGGTGTATGAGTACAATGATGTGCGGGTAAATGCCTTGGCGTTGGCGGCTACAAGCGTTTGGCGCAAGCCGCTACCGCAAGTTTTGAAAGACAATATTATGGATGTCATCGGTGCCTCAAATACGTGGCGTTGGACGGGTTATCGCAACTCTTGGATTGTGCTGGATGGGCAGCCCGTGCAGTCGGTCAGTGGTGGCGGACATTGGGGCGGTGGCATGTTCATCAACGCTTTCGATATGGCTCGTTTTGGACTTTTGACCTTGAACAAAGGCAATTGGCAAGGGCGACAGTTGATTTCGGAGCAATGGATCAAACAAGCCACCACGCCCACGCGCTGCAAAACGGACTATGGCTACATGAATTATTTTCTCAACACCGATAAAAAGGCTCTACCCTCGGCACCCCTCAGTAGTTACTATCATTTGGGCAATGGCACGAACATGGTATATGTTGACCCTGAACATGATTTGGTGATGGTTGTTCGTTGGATTGATACCAAGGCTTTGGATGGCATGGTGAAACGGGTTTTAGATGCTTTTGGAAAATAATCGTTTATATATTCCTGAAAGCCTAAAAAAACAAAGCAAGGACAACAAAAGAGTTGCCCTTGCTAAGGTGGTTAATTCATTTGGTTTTCGCTTGAGACAATGCAATAATTACATCACTCAAGAGATGGATTTTTTGTGTTTCAATGTGTAAGGAACAAAGAAACGATAGAAGCTATAATTTTGACAAAAGTATTGATAACTTTCGAGAGCATAAAAAAAATGGTGTGAAACGCACTGTGTCTGGTGTGAAACATGCTGAGGGAAGGGTGAGAGAAAATCGGATTAAAACTTACACTTATTTTAATTTAAATAATATACTACATAGTCGGAATCATCTTCATTAGCTCTTCGGCATAGTTTTTAGATAAAGGCACTTCGGTGTTCAAAATATGAACACTGGCAGGGTCAAAACGGGTCAAAAAATCGAGATTGACAGCGTAGGATTTATGGGTGCGGAAGAAATTTTTCTTATTTATTTTTTCTAAAAAATGTCCTAAATTGGCTCGGATAAGTTCTTTTTTTTGAGTCGTGTGAATTTCGACATAATTGTTTTCTGCTTTCATCCAAAGAATTTCTGATAAAGGTAATTTGACATAGCTGTACTTGTCTTTGATAAAAAGTGCATCTTTTATAACGAAATTATTCTCTGTTTCTTCGGTTGTTTCAACTTTTGAAGTATCTTCTTTTTTAGCTAAGTTCAACATGGCTATTTCGATGGCCGTATAAAGTTGCGCTTGCTTGAAAGGCTTCACTAAATAATTAATGGGCTGAGTCTTTTTGGCTCGTTCGATGGTCGTTACGTCGGTGTGAGAGGTCGTGAAAATGAAGGGTATTCCAAATCTTTTATTGATTTCTTCCGCCAAATGAATACCGTCTTTTTTGCCACCCAAATTAACGTCTAACAAGATTAAATCGGGTTTTTCGGTTTCTAAAATTTCAATGGCTTCATCAAAGTCCATGGCAGAACCCACGATTTCGTAACCGATGCGTTCCAACATATTGGTCATATCTTCGGCTATAATTAATTCGTCTTCAACAAGGAGAATTTTTAACATAAATTATAATCAATTGGTTTGGTTAAATAAAATGCAA
>JAYTMW010000206.1:0-10425 GCA_043728105.1 Saprospiraceae bacterium
CAGGCTTTGAAAGACCTTTACAAAACCAGTTGGGAACTTTCGATGAAGGCGATTATTGACATGGCCGCCGACCGTGGTGCGTTCATTTGCCAGTCGCAATCGTTGAATCTTTTCATGGAAAGTGCCTCGTTCTCGAAATTGACTTCGATG
This sequence comes from Saprospiraceae bacterium, assembly GCA_043728105.1. Lineage (GTDB taxonomy): Bacteria > Bacteroidota > Bacteroidia > Chitinophagales > Saprospiraceae > JAAFJT01. The sequence goes on from JAYTMW010000206.1 coordinate 151, forward strand.
CACTTCTACGCTTGGCAAAAGGGTTTGAAAACGGGTATGTATTACCTCCGCACCCGCCCAGCCGTGGACCCTATCAAGTTTACGCTATCCGCCAAGCACCAAAAAGCCCGCATGGGTCTCATGGAAGAAGTGGAAATGACACAAGCGGGTTACGCTGCCAATCAATTGAGTTTGGAAGATGCCGCCCAAGTGACAATTGACTTTTCCAACATCAAAACCGTTACGGCGGCGGAGTTGAAAGAGGAGGAAAATTTTCCGCAGGCTTGTAGTTTGGATGATCCTGATTGTATGGCTTGTAGTGCTTAGTTTGAGGGAGGCCCCTCAGTATTTTTTATAGAAACGCTCGGTTTGGTCTTTGGATTGGGCCGAGCGTTTTAAAGTTATTGAAAAATCAAAAGATAAAATTAAAATGAAAAAGTTTACAGGCTTAAGTATATCCAATAAACAAAATCAAGTTACTTGTAACTTAAATAAATTAGGTAAAATTAATGTTTTAAGTGGAAAGAATAATTCAGGTAAAACAAGAGTTTTGGAATCTCTAAAAGATGAAATAAACTATTCTATCCAAATAACATTAAATAGTAATAGTTTTACTAAGTTATTCAAAGAAGAGGATTATCTCGAAAGTTTTGGCGATTTGAAGGATAAGCAATTGTTTATTGAGAATTTTGAATCATTTATGAACTTTCAAGAAGACGCTCTAATAAATAGCGGAAATATATATATAGATGCCAAAATTGCTACATCAAAAATAAGCAGTAATCACCTTATTAATGAATTTAAATTTTTAATGCTTACTGAATACTACAATGTAGTAAATAAGGTATCTCAATCAATTTTTAACTTTAATGGCAAAATATTTTTTGTAGAAGCAAAAAGAAACTTATATGGTAATGATAAATATCAAGTAGAAAATATAACAGCCATGAATGTGGTTGAATACTTATCGTATTGTAAAAATAGACTATCAAATTCTAAAGAAAAGATTTGGTATGATGAAGTTTCCAATACTTTTAAACAGTTGACTAATGGATTTGAATTTGATATAGAACATGATACTAAAAAACAAGCTTACCTTAATTTTGCGCCTGAAAAAGATAAATGGTTCAAAAGTGAACAATCAGGTTCAGGGTTATCTGAAATGTTATATATCGTAGCTGCGGCACTTCATTTTGATAACGATGTCGTTATAATTGAAGAACCTGAAAATCACCTACATGCACACTGGCAAAGAGAATTACTAAGGTTTTTAAGTACGATTCAGAATAAACAGTTTTTTATATCAACACATTCAAATATCTTTTTAGATAAGAATTATGTTGATAAAATTTTTAATGTACAGTTTAATGGTAAAATTGAGGTAAAAGAGGTAACTGATAAAGCTTTTTTGCTTCAAGATTTAGGATATTCAGCAATAGATAATTTTAATGCAGAATTATTAATAGTTGTTGAAGGAAAAACAGACGTTCCTATTGTTGATGAATTTTTAAGGAAACTTGGAATCATGCAGTATTACAATATAAATATTTTATCTTTTGGAGGTATAAATAGTATTTCTGATATTGATTATGATGTTTTAACTAAGAATTTTAATCAAATAATAATTTTAGTTGATGGAGATCCTAATAAAGAAAGCAAAACGGCGAGAGACATAATTCAAAATAAAATAAAAAATTTTGAAAACATCCAGCTTGTAATTCTAAAAGGTTACGGTATTGAAAATTATTTAAATGTTCGAGCAATTAGAGAATATTATACATCGAGTGGTTATCAATTGGAATCAACTTTCGAAAGTTATGTATTTAATGATAAACTAACACTTGATAAGGCAATTAATGGTTTTAGAAAAGATGAAAAAAACTACCGTCGAATTTCAGATTTAATGACTATTGAGGAAGTTCAAAATACAGGCGATTTTTATGATAATTTTATTGAAAAAGTTAGAGAAACTTGTGAGAAGATTCCTAAGAAACAAATAATTGTACAATCATATTTATTATAACTAATTGAAAATCAATAAGATAGGAAAAGAGACCCCTCAGTATTTTACTGTAAAAAAATTAAAATATTGAGGGGATATTATTTGAATAATAAAAACATAATTGAGACAATCACATAAGATTAAGATTTTTTTATATGATAATTACACTCAGGTTAATAAATCAGTTTTATCAATTTGAATTTTAGTCTTTTGAATTTTTTTCTTATTGCTTTTTACTGTAATGTTTTTATTTATCAGCTTATAAATCTCAGATGGGGAATTTAGTATAGATTCATTCTTAGATATTGTTTTCAATTCAGTTCGAGTCAGAGTTTTGCATAATTGAATTTGTTCTCCTAACTCATTCACATACTTTATTAAAATGACTGATCCAATCATAATAGCGCAATTCTTAGTATCTTTTAAGGAATCCATTAATTTAGCGGCAGCTGTTGCTTGGTTTAAATCAATTTCGGATTGAACCTTATCAATATTTTTTAATTGAATAGCATGCTCAAAATCTTTAAACCTATCTTTTAGTTCTTCTGAAGTAAAAAAATTATTAATTTTACCAACAAATTTTTTAATCCAAGAACCTATAATTGCTTCATCTTCTAATGCAATTTCTAAATTTAATGTGTTTAAAAAAATATTTAAATTTGCAAAAATTTCTTCACCTTTTTTAGAATCATTTGTATCTAAGTAAATATGTCCATGAAATAGTCCAATAGAGTTATCAGGTTTCGAAAGATTTTCTATAAAATTTCTTAGACTATTAATTTTTTTAGTATTTTTAATATTATTTAATTTGATTTCTTTTTCTAAATCGGAATAAATATTTTTTAAACGCAAATTTTCTTTTTTTACCTCAGTTATTTTCTTTTCAATTTCAGAAAGCTTGTCTTCGAAGTTTTCATCCTTAGAAAAACGTGGAGTAATTTCAACTTTACCTTCTTTATTAACAACTTTTTCAAATTCAATATGACGATAAATAGTAGAATCTAGCGAAATTGTATCATCAGAATTTGACATTGTATTAAAAGCATCATATAATTCAAATTCTCCAAAAGTATTTTTTCTAATAAAAACGCTTCTCTCTTTGATTCTTTCAACTAATTCTACTTTCCTACTACCTCCGTAAAATTTATTGTCTTTTTTACTTACTTCTGTCTCAGCAAAAACAGTTTTGCTATTTGTTGATTTTTTTGCCATTGCAATAATATTTTAAAATAAATTTGATAAAATAATAAAATGCAACAAAATATTAAAAAAAAACAAGTTGAATTTTATAATATTTTATTCTTTTTAAATACAATAATTGTATAAATTAAGTTCGGCAAAAAAGATATATTTGAAAATATTTTTAATTAAACCTTGTTTGCGAAATATATGACCGCTTGCAATAGGTATTCCAACCCACTTGCAGTACGTCTCGCTCTCGCCCGCTTGCAGTACGTTTCGCTCGTCAGCAACTTAGCTGCGCTACGTACTATTTTGCTCGACTACGTCGAGTTTGGGCTATTTTCAGTCTATAAACGCTTGAAAATCAACAAGTTAAAAACAACACCCCTCAGTAATTCGCCCAAAAAACAAGGCAATATTGAGGGGTTTTGTTTTAAAAATCAATATGGACGTTTATCAGGGTTTTGGCGAGTATCAAAAATAGCTGTAATAACAAGTGTAGAGCCTTCTAATCGATAAAAGAGTTGGTAGTGTTTATTGAGGTTGATAAAAAGCATGGTTTTCATATTTTTTACTTTTCTACCTCTTGAAGGATGCTTTTTAATGTCTTCAATCAGAGTGTTTACAGAACGCACGAAACCCATAGCTACTTGAAAAGAAACTTCGTCATTCAAATAATCAACAATTGAATCCATTTTAGAAATGGCTTGATTATTCCACCTTAATCTTTTAACCATTTCTCATAGCGTTTCATAACGACATCGTGATCGACCAAATTTTCTTCAAGATAGCTTTCCTCTAATGCTTTTTGCAGTTCAATTTCTTGTTCGGGCGATAAAGCATAGCCCAAATCATCGTTTTTAATTTGTTGGAAATAAGCAAATACTTTTTCCAAAACAGATTTCTCCTCTGTTCCAACAGTAAGGCGAACCAAATTATTTTGCAATTCTGTTATTGACATGTCTTTTTTATTTTCAAACAAATATAAACCATTTGTACATTAAATTTAGCATGATTCTAAAAAAAAACTTACTTGATAAATGAAAATCACGAGGCCCCTCAGTATTTCGCCAAAAAACAAGGCAATATTGAGGGGTTTTGTTTTTGTGAAAATAACGTCAAAATAAACAGAAAACGATTATATTTGTACGAGAAAACGGACTTTAATCAAACGATGTATAAAACAAAACTATGAGAGACCAACGTTATCAGTTAAAATTTTCAACCGCCTTTGAGGTTTTTGAGTTTACGAGTGAAGGTTCAAAAGGGCATATAAACAAAATCGTAAAATATACGGAAACAAGTACACAAGGCGTTTATAATCTTGGTTTTGGAGATAAAATTGGAGAAACCGACGATTTTGATGATGTTGTCATTTCAGACAATGAAGATAGTGTACGAGTTTTAGCAACAGTTGCGGGGACAGTTTATATATTTACGGACAAATTTCCTAACGCATACATATATGCGACAGGAAGTACGGCTTCAAGAACTCGTTTATACCGAATGGGTATTTCTAAGCATTTAAAGGAAATAGAAGAAGATTTTAAAGTCTTTGGTTTTATCAACGATAGCTTGGAGAAATTCAGAAAAAACAGAAATTATCACGCTTTTTTATTAACAAAAAAATAAAGAAATGATGAAAACCATAGAAGAATTAAATAAATCAAAATCGCCAATAGCTATTTATGATAAGCGACTCGATAAGTATGAAAAAATGCCGCTTTTTCAAGATAAAGTAGATAAAGCCAATGCTTTTTTTGCTAAAAATCCACCGTTTGAAGCTATTAAAATAATAGAAAACGAGGAAATAAAAGCCTTTTTCACAAAAGGAAAAAGCATAGAAAAAATAGCCGTTTTAATGCAGCTTTCAGAAGAAGAAATTGGTATTCGGCTTAAAGATTTAGGTTTGTTGGAAAAGGTCGGTGTTTAAGACTTTATTTATAACTTGCTGAAAATCAACAAATTATAAAACGAGGCCCCTCAGTATTTCGCCAAAAAACAAGGCAATATTGAGGGGTTTTCTTTTTGTGAAAATAATATTAAAATAAACAGAAAACGATTATATTTGTACGAGAAAACGGACTTTAATCAAACGATGTACAAACAAAACTATGAGAGACCAACGGTATAAAATTGAAGTGACATCTACTTTTATGTCTTACGAATTTACGAGTGAAGGACCAAAAGGTAGCATTATAAAAATGATAAAATACACAGAAACAGGTTATGAAAACGTATATAATCTCGGTTTCGGTGATAAATTAAATGGCGTTGATGATTTTGATGATGCAGTAATTACAGATAATAAAGACAGTGTGCGTATATTAGCTACCGTTGCCGCTACTGTTTTTTTATTCACTGAAAAATATCCAAATGCATATATTGCAGCTACGGGAAGTACCCAATCAAGAACACGACTTTATCGAATCGGTATATCGAATCATTTAGAAGAAATTGAACAAGATTTTGACGTATTGGGTTATAAAAATAATGTTTGGGAGCGTTTTGTAAAAGACGAGAATTATTCAGCTTTTTTAATCAAAAGAAAGAATAACAATGAAAAAGAAAAATAAAATGTACAATTCAGAATTACCGCCTATCATAATCAGCGATAGACTTGCGAAGTATGACAAAATGCCCCTTTTTCAAAAAAAATTGGATAAAGTGAATGCAATATTGGCAATAAGTTCGCCTTATGAAGCTTTTAGATCAATTGAAAACGAAGAAATAAAAGCCTATTTTATGAAAGGAAAAAGCATAGAACAAATAGCCGTTTTAATGCGTCTTTCAGAAGGAGAAATTGGTATTCGGTTAAAGGATTTAGGCTTGTTGGAAAAGGTCGGCGTTTAAGATTTTGTTTTTATAACTTATTGAAACCTGTCTGCCGACAAAGGCAGAATGAATAAGATAGGAAAGGAGGTGCCTCAGTATTTTGCACTAAAAAGCCGTTTAGCATGTACTAAACGGCTTTTTAATTTTACAAATTGATATTATGCCGCCTTTAAATCAGTGACAATATTCAATTTTTGATAACAAGATTGTCAGTTAAAGTCAATGTTCTTTTTAGTGTCTTCCCTACACTCTGCATTTCTGTACGGCAATCCGTACTTACTCTGTCTTACTTTCTTTTAAAAAAATACTTTATGGGGCTTGTGAACAATTGTTCCGAAATTTGTGTATCATTTATTGTTGAAATATTAGATTTGCGTTCGAGAAAAATAAAATCAAATAACCTACATAAATTAATAAAATCATGATGTCTAAACGCCCTATTTCGTTATTCTTTCTTTTAGTTTTATTTCAAACTACTTCCCTTTTAGCACAAGTAAAAATGAATATGACATACCCGACAACCCGTAAGGATGCCTCCGTAGTGGATGATTATTTTGGCACAAAAGTCGCCGACCCATACCGTTGGCTCGAAGATGATAACTCGGCTGAAACCAAAGATTGGGTGAAAAAGCAAAACGAAGTCACGTTTAATTACCTTAATCAGATTCCTTTTCGCTCGGTTATCAAAAATCGGTTAGAAAAAAAGTGGAATTATGAGAAATATGGTGCGCCTTTCAAAGAAGGTGGCAAGTATTATTTCTTCAAAAATACGGGTTTGCAAAATCAGTCGGTTTTGTATGTGCAAGATGATTTGGTGGCGACCCCCTCAGTAATTTTGGATCCAAACACACTTTCTAAGGAGGGAACGGTCGCTTTGGGTGCCATGACTTTTAACAAATCGGGTGATAAAATGGCGTATCAATTAGCCAAAGCGGGTTCGGATTGGCAGACCATTTATATCAAAGATTTGAAGACGGGCGAGACCTTGAAAGATGAATTGACTTGGGTAAAATTCTCGGGTATTTCGTGGCAAGGTGACGGTTTTTTCTACTCAAAATATCCTTCGCCCGAAAAAGGGCAAGAGTTGACGGTAAAAGCGGAGTTTCAACAAGTGTATTACCACAAGGTTGGAACGGCTCAATCAGAGGATGTTTTGGTGTATGAAGATAAGGAAAAAGCCAAGCGTGGGTTTGGTGCAGGCGTGACGGATGATGAGCGTTTTTTGTTCATTTCTCCGTGGGAAGGCACGAGTGGGAATATGCTCATGGTAAAAGATTTGTTGAAATCGGATAATAAATTTGTAACGCTTTCAGACAATTTTGATAAAGATTTTGACCCTATCGATAATAACGGCGAGTGGATTTTGATTAAAACAAATTATAAAGCACCCAATAGCCGTATTGTTGCTGTGAATCCGAATCATCCCGAAGAAAGTGCGTGGAAAGAAATCATTCCCGAAGATAAAAAAGACGTGTTGCAAAGTGTAAATATCATCGGTGGTAAATTAATGACTTCGTGGCTGCATGATGCGTCAAGCAAGGTTAAATTTTATGATTTGGACGGTAAGTTCTTGAATGAATTGGCATTGCCAGGCATCGGAACAGTGGGTGGTTTTAGTGGAAAACGCAATGAAAATGAAGCATTTTACACCTTTTCGAGCTATACTCGCCCCAACACGATTTATAAACTGGATTTAGAAACCATGAAATCAACGCTTTTCAAAGCACCCAATGTTGATTTCAAATCTGATGATTACGAGACAAAACAAGTTTGGTTTACCTCGAAAGACGGCACAAAAGTACCGATGTTTGTTACGCATAAAAAAGGTATAAAATTGAATGGAAAAAATCCTACGTTATTATATGCGTATGGTGGTTTCAATATCAGTCAGCAACCTAATTTTTCAGTTTCAAAAGCCATGCTTTTAGAATTGGGTGGTATTTATGCCGTGGCGAACATTAGAGGTGGCGGCGAATTTGGCGAAGAATGGCATAAAGCGGGTACGAAAGAACGTAAACAGAATGTTTTTGACGATTTTATAGCCGCAGGAGAGTTTTTGATTAAAGAAAAATATACGTCCAAAGATTATTTGGCGATTCAAGGTGGTTCAAACGGTGGCTTGCTCGTTGGTGCGTGTATGACACAACGCCCCGACCTTTTCAAAGTAGCTTTCCCTGCCGTGGGCGTGTTGGATATGTTGCGTTATCATCGTTTTACGGTTGGTCGGGCGTGGGCTACAGACTATGGTTTGAGTGAAAATGAAAAGGATTTTGCTTATTTACACAAGTATTCCCCTTTGCATAATGTCAAAAAGGCTTCGTATCCCGCTACGATGATTACTACGGGCGACCATGATGATAGGGTAGTGCCTGCCCACTCGTTTAAGTTTGCGGCAGAACTTCAAGCCAATCACGTGGGTGCGCAACCTGCTTTGATTCGTATTGAAACATCGGCGGGTCACGGTGCGGGAAAACCGACGGCTAAGGTGATTGATGAGGCTTCTGATATTTTGGCTTTTATGTTTTATAATATGGGGGTGAAGATTAAGTGATTTGGGAGGAGGTTCCTCAGTATTTTGACTATTTTATGCTCAAATACTGAGGGGTATAATGCTAAAAATAATTTTAAATGAAGTCAAAAAACTTTTCTGACAATCAAGATTTTGCAAACTATGTGTTTGAAAAGAAGAAAGACATATTGAAGGCTGATGCTTTTGATATAATGAGAAAGTATTTCAAAGAGCGTTTGAACGAAGTGGATTTTTTAAAAGGAATTGAATTATTGTCAAATCATAACGTTTTGACGTTTAAAGAGCTTATTGATTACTTGAAACCAATAGCTGCTTACGAATCATTGGAAATGTCTTACGGGAAAAGTGAGGATAAACGAATAGAATTGAAACGAAAATTTATGTATATCAGAAGTATTGAAGTTTAGCATAAGATCAATTGAAATCTTTCAGACACTCAATTTTTTTAATAGCACTCTTAGGTGGATAAACAGTCCGTTTATATCGTGTTTTTTATATAATCTGCGGGGCTTTTGCAATATTCACAACACCGATTCGCTCGTTTAAAAACTAATTTTCGGTCATTAAGAGAGATGTAAGTTCTAATCATTAGTAAGATTTGAAATACCTAATTGTATCATTAATTCCTTGACAGTTGTTTTACGAATTTGTGCTAATTCTATCAAATATTTTAAACGTGCTACGTTCAGCTTTTCAATTTTTTCAACATAAATACCCAATTCAGCATATTCATCCTCTGTTATTTTGTTATCAGAATGTTTTTCATTTAACAGCATAAGGCGATTCATTTGCTCTACGGATAGACTTTTATTTATTATTTTCAAGAGCATGACTTCTCGCTTTTGTTCATCAGAAACACTCCGTTGAATCCGCAAAGAGAGAATATTTGAAATGAAGGCATCTAATGAACGATTATCCAAACGTTCCGCTTCATTGTATAAGGTTGCAACTGATGAATTCATAATTTCAATTTTCTTTGTGGACAAAAGTAAAGGAAAAAGTTGTTTTTTGAAAGAAAAAATAGGTCTATTTTGGTTGGTAAATTACCCCCTCAGTATTTTTGCTAAAAAAATGACTTTTCATTTGTTGAAAATCAAGAACAATTGACTTTTATACATTTTTCCACCATAATTCCCCACAAATTCATTAATATTACGCCACATTTACAAATAGCTTTGAGAAAATAAACAAATCACAATCATTCGCCTGTGGCACGCATCAACCAAGATATTGTAGAATACAGTTTTTCGAAACAATCGTCGCTTTATTACGACCTGCACATACTCGTCGGTAATGACAGCATCTATTATATGATCACGGATGCTCAGTTCAATATTCAGGTTTTGAAGACGTTTCATTATGATTTGAAAAAAGAAAAGACACCCCTCAGTAATTTGAGGGATGCGTTCTTTGATGATACAATTTTGAAGGAAACATATCGCTCTACGCACATCGTTTTTTCAACGCCGCATTTTACATTAGTGCCATCAAAATTTTATGATGATACTAAAAAAATGACGTATTTTAAGAATCTAACGAACCTTTCCGAAGCCGATTTAATCACGTCAGATGCTTTGCAGACAGAATTTAAAAATGTGTTTATCATTGATAATCAATTGTTTACGTTTGCAAAATCCATTTTCCCACAGGCGGCAGTGCGTCACGTTTTCACGGCTCTCATATCGGGTTATCAAGGCATTGCGGAGGCTCGGCAAGGCTATCAGTTGTTTGCCAATGTGCGAGATGG
>JAYTMW010000207.1:0-1958 GCA_043728105.1 Saprospiraceae bacterium
CAAAATTGCTTCCTGGGTTTTTACAAACACCTGCGATTTGATATTCATTGTTGGATGAGCTCGAATTATTTTCTCTAATTTCAACGTATTGTTCCAAACCATTAGCATCGGTGATAAATCCCGTTCCTGTCCAACTACCCAATATAAAATCAATCCGAGGCTCTGTTATATTTTGATTCGGACTTTGAGTTTCGGCGAATAGGGTCGTACCTTTTTTATTAGGGGCATCACTGGTGACGGATACACCAAAAAACATGGTTATTAAAAAGAAGAAGGTGGTTTTCATGGCTTGCGTTTTATGTGTGTGAAATCATTTTCACGACAATACAAAGTTGAGCCGTTTTGTATTGGATTGTGTTACACTATTAAAGGTAAGAGTTGTATGATTCACACATTTTTAGTTAATCTATTTTTCATTTTCGTTATAAACCCAAGCTCTTTTTTCTCCGTTTCAATCTCCCCAATCAAAAATCCATAGGGTTTAAGTGATTCAATATGGTCACAAATAATTTTGAAAATGGCGGTGAGTGGAATAGCAAGGATAATACCCGGAATACCCCAAACCAACTCTCCAAGCACCAAAGCAATAATGGTAAATAGTGGATTGATTTTTACTTGCGGCCCTAAAATAAGCGGCTCTAAAACCCAACCTTGAATGAACTGAACGATGCCATAAGTTAGCACAATGCCACCCAACATAGAAAAATTTGCCCCGTGCAAAGCGGATACTAAAACGGTCAAAGTAGTGCCTGTAATATTGCCAATAAACGGCACGATTTCTAACATGCCACAAAGGATCGCAAAGAAAATAGCATTTTCTACACCTATAATACTGAAACCAATACCATACATAATCCATAAACAACCTATCATTTTGGACAACCCTAAAAGGTATTGTTGCGACACAAAAGTTGCGCTGTAAATCACTTGTTCCATTTCACTTTTTTGCGTTGGGGAAGTTAATTTAAGAAGAAAATTTTTGATGTGACCTCGATAATACAAGAGGAAAAAGACATAAACCAACACTAAAATAAGGTTGGTAAATAGATAAGTAAAAGAACCTAACATTATCTGCATCATGCCACTTAATGACGGTTGCTCGGCTTTCATTATTTCCGTTTGCTGTGCTGCAGTAATACCCAATTGATGAAAAATATATGCCTGCATTTCTGTAAACTTATCCAAGACTTTTTGCTTTATGAGCGAAACATCCGTTATCAGTTCTGAAATTTTCCAACCCAAAAGGTAGGCAAGCGTACTCATAATTAATAATACCGTTAAAAGACAGATAAAAACGGCTATTCCTTTCGGAATTTTCTTTTCCATCCATTTACAAAAAGGTAAAAAAAGCGTGGCTAAAATGCCGCCAATGGATAGGGGCATGAGGAACTCTTTGGCATAATACAGACCTGCAAAAATGAGAAAAAGTAAGAGTAGGTTTTTTATAACGGCGGTGTTTGTTGTTGTCATCAGTTTGTTTTTAAGGCTCTTAGCTTCTTACTCTTTAGGTTGGCTCAAAGCAATAGCAATCGCCTGAAAAGATTAAATAATGACCTAAAATATGGAAGTATAAAGGTGCTTCTTCTTCAATGATAGTGTGTTATACAATTTTTTAAATAAGTTACATGATTCACACCTGTTCAATGCACCCCCTCAGTATTTTACCTATTAAAACGTGTGAAAAATGTAATTAATACCTAAAGTTGTGTAACACTTAACGCTGAAAAGTGCCTCACTTTTGCAACAAAATAATTTAAGATGAAAATATCAAATCCAATCGTTTTCTGCACTTGTCTTATCCTTGTGCTATTGGTGCATACACAATGCAACGTGGGGCAAGGCTTTGTCAACTCGCTCATGCCTGAACTATCAGAAGATGTAAAAATAGGAGCGCAAACCAGTCAAGAAATTGCCAACAATTCTAAGGAATTTCCTTTGTTGCCAGAGAGTGGTAATGA
>JAYTMW010000208.1:0-5280 GCA_043728105.1 Saprospiraceae bacterium
CATTAAATGGGCTGATTTACAAACCTTATTTAAACACTAAACTGTAGGTGACACGACTTTTTTGTAATTGGGGGTGACACGACTTAATTGTAATTGACAGGGGCCTCTTTTTTTTGCAAGAAATAAATTTCCTAACTACTATTTAAACCGCCGACGCACCAACTTAATAAACGACTTCGCTTGTTTTTTACGGTCGTCAGTGGCTGTCCAATTGAAGCGGGTTGCCAAATCAATCAAATAACCTTTGGCGGTGTCAAAACTACCTGTATTATTCAAATCTTTTATCGTTTCATCAAAAGCCGATTTATTGCCACCAAAAAGCTCATTTTGAGTCAAAAGACGGTCATTTAAACCAAAAGCCTTTGTCAAATCAGCCACAGGTGCATTCGATAATCTATCCGAAAGCTCCTTACCCGCTATTTCCTCAAAAAGACTTTCAACCTCACTATTTCCATAGCTTGTTGGTTTGGGGGCTTCTTGTCTTGGCGGCGGCGGTGGTGCTACGGGTTGCTCATAAATAGGCTTTGGCTGTTCGTAAACGGGCTTCGGTGCTTCATATACGGGCGCAGGTTTGGGTGCTTCCACAGGTGCAGGCTTGGGTGCTTCGTACACAGGTGGTGGTGGCGGTGGTGCTTTTGGTGCTTCATAAACAGGTTTTGGCGGTTCGGGCTTGGGTGCAGGCGGTGGTGGTGCTACCGTTTTGGGTGGCGTTGGTGCGCTTGCAGGGGCAGGTATTTCCAAAAAAGTTTCATAGAGTTGACGGATGTAATTAAGCATCAAATCACGCTCAATGGCAGAGATATTTTTTTCATCTGCACTCAACGATTTGTAGAGCGAAATGATTTTTTCTAACTGTATTTTAGCCTGTGGTAGGTTCATTTTTATGTCTGATTAAAACGAATAGATAGATTTAACTTAAAAAATAATGTGTAAGGTATTGATTTTTAACGTTTTACGAAATAATAAAACATTTTTAAAAGATAGTTATTTTTAAAAACCCTCAAATTTAATGTTTGATTTACTTTTACAGCCAAAAGACAAGAAAAATATCAAAATATCATGTTTCTCGAACCACATTTTAAAGGTCAACGCAGCGGTTGGATTGAGGTCGTTTGCGGCTCAATGTTTTCAGGAAAGACGGAAGAACTCATTCGCCGACTCAAAAGGGCGAAGTATGCCAACCAACGAGTTGAGATTTTTAAACCAAAAATTGATACCCGCTACGATGAGGTTCAAGTCGTGTCGCACGACGCAAACAGCATTTTAGCTACGCCGATAGAAAATTCCTCTAAATTGCTTGAAAATATTGAGTCCTTACGAAATCCCGACTCAATCGGGACTGAGGGGGTCAATGTTATTGGCATTGATGAAGCGCAATTTTTCGATGCAGGTTTAACGGAAGTCTGTCAAAAATTAGCGATGCGAGGCATCCGTGTCATCATTGCGGGCTTGGATATGGATTTTCGGGGTGAGCCTTTTGGGCCCATTCCGAATCTTTTAGCCGTGGCTGAATACATCACAAAAGTTCACGCTATTTGTCCACATTGTGGCAATTTGGCAACCCATTCCTATCGAAAAGTATCAAACAATGAGCAAGTGATGTTGGGTGAAAAAGACTCGTATGAGCCTCGCTGTCGCACGTGTTACGCAATGGGTAATATTTTGGATTTGCATTAAAAGAAGAAAATCTAACACGAATGACACGAATACAAGCCCAAATTTTTCTAATTGAGATGTCATTTTATATCCAAATTGGTCTTATTTGTATTTATATTCGTGCCATTCGTGTTCATTTAATTTAGTCAGCCTAATACTGAATCTTAATCAAACGCAACCGCCGTCTATCATCGCTCGGCACAATCACTTCCCCTGCCCCGACTTGCATGGCATCCCGAAAACGAAGACTCACATCTTGCCCACTTGTGTTAAAAATGGTATGATGCTCACTTTGCCCTTTTCCGTCCAAAACATATTCGCTCACAGTTGTAGAGCGATCCACTTCATCATTAAAAATAAAACGTAGAGCCGAAGGTGTTTTCACCAAAAAATAAGAACAATAGCGGGCATCATCGTCCTGCGAAGTTTGTTTTTTGAAAAAAATGGACTTCCATTGTGCCGTCCCATCGGTATTGAGCGAAATAGCAAACACATTATCGTAGTAATAATCAATCAACCGAGAAGGCAATCGTCCAGAAATGGTATTGCCTATTTGCCGTGCCACCTCACGCACTTGCTCCACCACGGCGATGATGCCGCCGTCTCGTTTGAAGACAATTTCTTGCACCCGCAAATCAGTCAGACCTTTATTATCCGTAATTTTTTTGCCTTGAATAGAAGATACAAATTCGTCATCGAAGGGCGTATAACTGAATTTTCCCTCTGAATACTGAGGGGGTATCGTGACCAAATAATAACCGACCGCTTTATAAAAATTTTTACTCGAATAAAGCCCTGCGCCCACCAATTGTTGGTTCTGATTGTTGAAACCAAATTTAACGTGAATGCCGTAAATATCCTTCATGGATACATCAAAAAATGTCAATTTCCCTTCGTCACTAACCTTTTTTATCGTAAAACGATGCTTTTCTATGCCACCACTGCGGTTGTCTTCTTCGCTTATAAAAAAGGCTTCGGCTTTATTATTGATGATAACTTGTCTAAAATCATCACGGTAAGTCCAATCTTTTAACTCAAATTCGGTATCCCAAATCGGGCGCAACGAATCGAGACTCACGGCAATTGCCTTGCATTTATCACTTGAAATTTCATAAATCAAAGCTACTTTTTTATCTTCTGAATATTGCATCACGAGCGTGGGTGCCGTAAATTCTTTCCCCCAATCTTTGACCGTGGCGGAGTCGAGTAGTTTCACTTGCGGGTCATACTTATGCACTTTGAGATAATTATGCCCTTTTCTCCGAAACTGATAAATCACATTAAAATCTTGTTTGCCGTTCAAAACCTCAATGATTTGCGACTGATTTTTACGCTCTGGCTCTACTTCTTTATCCCAAAGTTTGTGCAAATTAGCATCTACACCCCTTATTTTCACCTTGTCGTCATCAATATGAAAAAAAAGAATACGCTCATTGTACTTGCCAATGATGCCGTAGCCTTCGGCGTTGCCAATGAAAACATCTTCCGAAAGACTCAATTTTTGAGCGTTTAGGGCAAAATGAAAACTTATAAAAATGAGGTACAAAGTGAGTCTTTTCATGTTTTTTAAAAACGGTTATTTGGTTAAATCAATCGAACTACAAAGTAAGTCAAAATTAAAATTTGAAACTCTACATAATATTTACTCACTGTTTTTGCTATGCAAAAAGGCGTGCAAACGTGATTTTTCTATGGATTGAAGCTATTTTTGAGATAAAAATTTTCAATTTTTATCTCAAAAATAGCTTCAATCCAAAAAAAACCTTCAAAACATTTTTTTGCGCAGCAAAAACGAGGCGTGAACATTTTATGTAGGATATTAAAAATAAAAAAACTTCTTAAAAGTACAATGACTTTTAAGAAGTTTTCTTTTTATGTGTTTAAAATTTTATTACACATTCAAATAAGACATAAACGAATCATAATGCTCTTGCAACGAATCCACATAATCCGACTCGGTGAACGACGCTTTTATGGTCATATCAAAGCGGTTAAAAGTGGCAATGATGCGTGAAATATCCGTTCTATTTATTTTGAGCGTAATTTCCAACTCCGTCGAATCGGGTCTGGAAGTGATAAACGAGTTCAAAATAGTGGCATTTTCCGACTCCACGATGCGGGCAATTTGAGATAGCGAATAATTCTGTTTATTCACTTCCAAAACAATCACGCTGCCTGGCTCGGCGAAAGAAGCCGTTTCAGCAAAATATTTCAGCAAATCATTGAGCGAAACAACACCCAAATAATTCTGCTCATCATCAACCACAGGAATCAATGTCAAGCGATATTCATTCAAAATCTGCATGATTTCGTAGATGTGATCACCATCATGCACATAAGGATGCGACATTTTCAAGGCATAAGAACCAACAGGCTCATTGGCATCGTAGTCAAAAATTTCATCTTCTGAAATGAGACCCAACAATTGTCGGTTATTGACAATTGGCAAGTGGCGAACATGGAAATCGCTCATCATAGCGAGCGCATAATCACCTGTGTTCGAGGTTTTAAGCGGAATAATATCTTCCGAAATTAATTCTTTTGCAATCATAGCGCACAGACAGTTGTTTTGGTTAAAGATAAACGTTTAATGTGTAATTATAGTTCTCCCAAAGCTGTTAAGATTGCGTTAATCGTTATGTCATGGTGAGTATGTTTACTTTTTTAGTAAATACAAATTTGCCACCAATTTTAGGTTATTTTTTGAAATTACAAAATTTATATAAAATAATCTTTTTCTTATTTTCAAAGTTAGTATTTTATTGGCACAAATCTATACCCTACGATATATAATTTTGAGATAATGCTTATCTCTATGCGTTTAAAAATTTAATTGATGCGGTTTTTAAATATTTTTTGTAAACACTTAGCCTCTACACGGATTAAAGGATTTAGACGGATTAAAGGGATTTTTTTAAAATTAATCACCATAAATAATCCTCTTCATCCCTTTTAATCCTTTAATCCGTGTCTGGCTAAATATTTACTAATTTATTAAAAAATACTGAGGGGGTAGCCGCTTTAAAATACAAACATATAAATAATTATTACGATTCAATTACTGATGTTCGTTTATGTAAAAACAAATAAACGAAAGAAATAAACGCCAAAATACCGCCACAATAAAATGGATAACCAATCCGTGAAATATCATTGCGATAAATCCATTGTGAAACCCATGCCCCGATGCCAATCCCAAATTCGAGCGCAATAAACATAGTGGCTAATCCTCGACCACGGGCTTCGGGTGGCGATAAATCTACTGCCCACGCTTGTAGTGTGGGCGTGTTCAGCCCCCACGAAATGCCGTAGATGATTGCGGCGACCCAAAATACTGAGGGGGTATCGGCTCTTGCAATCAAAAGCATGGATAAAACCATCGCCACCGACGACCACATCAAGACAGGCACTCGACCATATTTATCCGACGATTTGCCCGCCACAAGTCGGATGATTAAAGAAGAAAAAGTATAAACACCGAAAAATAATCCCTTGTTCGCTATGCCCAAATGTTTACTCAAATCGGGTATCAAAGTCAACACCGCACCCGACGCAAAGGATACTAAAAACTGAACAATAAAAGTAGGAATAGCCCTCGGTTCATACACTTCGGAGCGACTAATT
>JAYTMW010000209.1:0-5677 GCA_043728105.1 Saprospiraceae bacterium
AATATTGCCAATGATTGCGCCCAATGTCAATTCTTATAAACGGTTGGTTGAAGGTGCTTGGGCTCCTACGACCTTGACTTGGGGTATTGACAATCGGACAGTTGCCTTGCGTGCCTTGCCCGTGAGCAGTAAGTCTTGTCGCTTGGAAACGCGGATTATTGGAGCAGATACCAATCCTTATTTGGCGATTGCGGCGAGCATAGCAGCAGGTTTGTATGGTATAAAGAACAATTTAGAACTCAAACAACCTCGAACCGTTGGCAATGGTTATGTGGATGAAAGCAATGGGCGTTTGCCCAAAAACCTTATAGATGCAACCGTGAAAATGCGCGATTCTGCCATAGCGAATGAATTATTAGGTGAAAAATTTGTCGAGCATTTTACCCAAACCCGTGAATGGGAATGGCAGCAATTTGCAAAAGTTGTGACAAATTGGGAAATGAAACGGTATTTCGAGATTGTTTAATTTTTTTATTTAACACATAGGCACATAGAGAACATAGATTTTTATAATAGATTGAAAATCTATAAGCTATGTTACCTATGTGAAAACCCCTATCTTCCTATGTGCTAAAACAACTTTATACTGAGGGGATATAATTTTAATTTAAAAATGGATAAAAATGATGATTTCACAGTTCAATTTTCCAACCACCATTCGTTTTGGTGCGGGTGTCGTGAAAGAGTTGGCAGATTATTTAAAGAAAAATAACTTGTCAAGACCTTTGGTAGTGACAGACCCGAATGTACGGGAGTTAGCATTTTTCAAGTCTATCATGTCAGACCTTATAAATGCAGGTCTAAAAGCGGAAATATTCTCCGATATTCATAAAAATCCTGTTAAATCGGATGTGTATAAAGGAACAGATGCTTATGACGATGCCAAGAGTGATTGTATTGTTGGCATAGGCGGCGGTGCCGCTTTAGATGTCGCTCGGGCGATATTGTTACGCATCAATCACCGCGAGGATTTGTTCAAATACGACGATTTGATAGGCGGCGATGTGTATGTCACTAATGATGTACCGCATTTTGTCACCGTTCCGACAACGGCAGGAACTGGCAGCGAGGTCGGCAGAAGTGCCATCATTGCCGACGACGAAACCCACCAAAAGAAGATATTATTTTCACCAAAACTCTTGGCAAAAATCGTTTTTGCAGATCCTCTGTTGACGATGGAATTACCCAATTTTATCACAGCGGCGACAGGTATGGATGCTTTGACACATAATATGGAAGCCTTTTTAGCTAAGAACTATCACCCGATTTGTGATGGTATTGCCTTAGAAGGTATGCGTCTGATTCATGAATCCTTGGAACAAGCCACCAATCATCCCGATTTAGAATCGCGCAGTAAAATGCTGTTAGGTTCGATGATGGGGGCTATTGCGTTCCAAAAAGGCTTGGGCGTGGTACACTCGTTGGCGCATCCACTTTCTTCTCTCTTGGATACGCATCATGGTTTAGCCAATGCAATAAACATTCCTTACGGGATGCAGTTTAATATCGAAGGAAATGAGGAAAAATTCAGACGAATTGCTCAAACCTTGGACTTGAAAAGTCATACAGGCGAGGCGGTCGTGACGTATCTATTTGACCTAAATACCCGCATCAATATTCCGCATAAACTGAGTGCTATCGGCGTTAAATCGGAACATATTGAAACGCTGGCAGACTTGGCATTTGCCGATTTTGCACACCCCAATAATCCTAAACCCGTCAGTAGAGAAGACTTTAAAAACCTCTATTTTCAAGCCTTATAAATAGTTGATAATCAAATATTTATGTAATATTCATCATTACAATATTCACCATTATTTTTATGGCATTAAAAATAGGCATTACGCAATCTGAAACCAATTACGTCCATTATCCGCGATGGATTAAAGGGCAGGATGATATTGAAATTATTGAGTTGTCTTATGACCGCAATAATTTTGAAGATGTGGCTTTGTGCGATGGCGTGGTGCTGTCGGGCGGAATTGATTCACATCCCAAATTTTATTTGGACAATTTTGATTTGGGTTATCCGCACGCACCCGAAGAATTTGCTGTACATAGAGACAAATTTGAGTTGGCTGTTTTGGATTTCGTGATACAACAGAAAAAACCCGTTTTGGGTATTTGTCGTGGGCTACAACTCATCAATATTTTTTTCAAAGGAACATTGCATGTTGATATTGGCGAGGACAATAATGCAAAGCATAAGAAAGTCGGCGATATTGATAAAGAACACACTGTTTCAGTTGAAAAAAGCTCACGTTTCTTTGATATTGTTCATCAAAATGAAGGCATTGTCAACAGCGCACACCATCAAGCCATTGACATTTTGGGCAATAAATTAAAAGCAGTGGCTTTTTCAGAAGACAATTTTATAGAAGCCATTGAGTTAGAAAATGTCGAAAATCCCTTTCTTTTAGCGGTGCAATGGCATCCTGAGCGTATGTCTGACCCAGAAAATCCGTTTACAAAAAACATTAGAAAGGCTTTTTTAGAAGCCAGTTTAAAGAAATACTGAGGGGGTACTATGGGATATTCAGAATTACGAAATCTTTAAGATTTCGTAATTCTCTGCTCTATTTTACATAATTTCAAATCAACGCTATCAAAAATGCCACTTATAATTAAAAATCCTGCGACCAATCAAGTCATTACAACCATCGAAACAGATACAAAGGCTTCATTGTCTCAAAAATTGCAAGCCTTAAAACAAGGTCAAAAAGAGTGGTATGCACAGCCGATTGAAGCACGCGCCGAAACTTTGATGCGATTTCATGATTTACTCGATACCCATAAAGAAGATTTGGCAGCTACATTGACATCGGAAGTTGGAAAACCCTTACAACAATCGCGCAACGAAATCAATGGCGCACGAACCCGCATAAAATGGCTTTGTGAAAATGCCGCTAAGTATTTACAAGACGATTGGATGGTGGAGCAAGCCGACATGGGTGAACGCATTGTTTATGAACCACTGGGTGTTGTTTGCAATATTTCAGCATGGAATTATCCGTATTTGGTGGGTACGAATGTCATATTTCCCGCTTTATTGGCTGGCAATGCGGTTATGTATAAACCGTCGGAATATGCAACTTTGACAGGTTTGCAGATTAGAAAATGGCTTTTAGAGGCGGGTGTTCCATCTCAAGTTTTTGCAACGGCAATCGGTGCTGGCGAGGTTGGCGATGTCTTGTTGGAATTGCCTTTTAACGGCTATTTTTTCACAGGTTCTTATAAAACAGGCAATTATATTTATCAAAAAGTAGCTCCTAAAATGGTGCCTTGTCAACTCGAATTGGGCGGTAAAGACCCATTATATGTAGCCGATGATGTCGCCGATATTAAAAACGTGGCTATTGGAACGGCAGATGGTGCATTTTACAATAATGGACAAAGTTGTTGTTCAGTTGAACGCATTTATGTGCATGAAAATGTCTATGATGATTACGTAAAAGCGTTTATTGATGAAGTCAAATCATGGAAAATAGGCGAACCTACTGAGGGGGGTATTTACATCGGTCCTCTGACCCGTGAAGTCCAGCTATCTTTATTGGAAAATCAAGTAAAAGATGCTTTGGAAAAAGGGGCGACATTGGTTTGTGGTGGTAAGCGCATAAATAGAGTTGGCAATTATTTTGAGCCTACTGTTTTGATAAATGTCACCAACGATATGGCAGTGATGCAAGAGGAATCTTTTGGACCCATTATCGGTATTATGAAGGTAAAAAACGATGATGAAGCCACTGTTTTAATGAATGATACAGTTTACGGATTGACCGCCGCCGTCTATTCATCGTCTCAAAAACGGGCTGAAAGTATCCTTTCAAATATAGATTCAGGCTCCAGTTATTGGAATTGTTGCGACCGCGTTTCACCTGCTTTGCCGTGGAGTGGTCGAAAAAACTCTGGCGTTGGCGCAACACTTTCACACATCGGTTTAGGGGCTTTTACTAAGCCTAAAGCATATCATTTGAGGGGAAATTGGGAAAAATCTTAATCTTTAATTTCAGTAACAGTATTGTTTAGGCTCATGTTCGAGGAACTTTTAAAGTTCCCCGAACATAGTACCCCCCTCAGTATTTTCTCTGGTTTTACCCCGTTTCATGTGCCATATTGTCTATTTTCTGCCCAATCCAAATTGGTCGCCTTTTTTTACGGCAATACCCTTTTTAAAGTGTATTTCTACGACTTTTTCACTTTGCACGATGCCGCCTTTTTCATCTGAAAGGCTGTGTATAATTTTCTTGGTAGCGACATCTATCACTTCGCCTGTACTGGGGAAAGCATAGCGACCATCCAGCGAAAAAGTAATCCAGCCCGGCTGGTCTCGGAGTGCAATACTTGACAGTTGCTTTGGGGGCATTTGAGTGGCATCGAATATGTGCATACGCTGGTTTGCGCCATCTGCTACCCAAAGCTCTTTTTCATCAGGTGTAAGCCCAATGCCATGACTTGGGCAGCCGTGCCGCTTGATAAGCCCCTTCTGAAAACCTTGAATTTCAACACGTTGTATCATTTTACCTGTTTTCAAATCACCGATTTCAAAACCCAATAAATCATTGACATTCGCAAAAACGAGTGATTGTTTTCCATTGATTGTAAAAGGCCTGATGCTGCCTGAAAAAGGTCCAATGTTTACATAATTTCGGGTTATGTCTTTTGGATTGACGACTGTGAGATACGACGAAGCCAAACCTTCCAAATAAACCGCTTTGCCGTCGGGCGCAAAAATGGTATTATGTGCTTTTGATTTTATAAATATGCTGTTAATGACCTCTCCATTACGGGCATTAACGACATACCATTCGTCATTTTCAAAAGAAGACTGATAAATGGTCAATCCATCGGGCGAAATAGCCATGCGGTCGCAGCCCTTTTCATATACCTTTTCCCACACTAACTTATCCGTTTTCAGGTTGATACACATAAGTGATTTTATCGTACTGACATACACACATTGGGTCGCAAGGCTGACGCAGATGCCTTTTACATTGGAGGGATGCCCTTTCTCATCAAAACTACCCGTTGGTATGCGTTTGACCAATTTATAATCATTTTCAATGTCATAAACCAATATGCCGTGTCCGCCATATTCAAGGTAATTTCTAATGCCCGGTTCAGCGACATACAAATACTTTTTGACGGCATTTTGTCCCATCATGGATTCTATAAAAATTAAAAACATAAAAACGACTTGGGCAAATACGCTGATTGAACGCTTATATTCTGAATGTACCATCGGGCATGTTTTGAATAGTGAAGTAAATTGGATTCTGGATTTGGAAGAAAGCAAATGTACTCAGTCGTCGTGACAATTTGAGAAAACAGTCGTTCTACAACTTATATTTTTCGTTTTAAAAACGAGTTTTGGTTTAAATTTTTTTAATTTTCATAATTACCGTTATGTTTGTTTATGATTTTCCCCCCTCAGTATAAAGCACAAAAATTGATTCATTTTATTAGAAAATAACGATTGAGTTATGTGTAGATAGTAACGTATTTTTTGTCATTCCGAGCGCAGCGAAAGAATCTAAATGATTCATTTTCAAAGAAATACAGATTCTTTCATTGCGTTACTAATGACGCGCTTCGTTTGTAGGAGAGGAACTTTATGTTCGGGGAACTTTAAAAGTTCCCCGAACATGGTAGCTTTTGGTTCGTTGCCTCATCCACGTCC
>JAYTMW010000210.1:0-13749 GCA_043728105.1 Saprospiraceae bacterium
GGCCGCCGACATCAAGCAAACCAACCATTATTACCCCTTTGGTTTGAACATGGAAGGGCCTTGGAATGGGGCTAAGGGGGATAATAAATATCAGTATAATGAGAAGGAACTCAATGAAGATTTTGGACTGAATTGGAGTGATTATGGGGCACGGTTTTATGATGCGGCGATTGGGCGGTTTCCAACAGTTGACCCTTTGGCGGAAGTGTACGATTTTCAGTCACCCTATGCTTATGCTGCCAATAGTCCTGTGAATTTCATAGATTTTATGGGTATGGGACCCGAAAGTTATGACCAAGACGATAAGAAAAAGAAAGATGCTGATGGAGGAACATTGCCTACACTTGTAGTAACCGCCAAGCGACCGCCGAGTAGAACGCCGAAATTTGATGCTTTTCAAGCGGGTTTGACGAGTAGTCGAGACAACACAATGGGTGTTACGGCAGCACAATGGCACAATCCATACAAACCGCAAGCTGAAATAGATTCCGACATTAAATATGAGACGGAGACATTGCCCGAATTGTTTGGAAGTGTGGTTGAAATGGAAGCTGCGGTTATTGAATTTGCTTTTACTTTTGGTGTAGGGGGAATGGTTAATCAGACTGGGAAGGCTGTTGTGAAGCAAGGAGTGAAGCAAGGGGTGAAAAGACAGGTAATGAAACAAGTTGCTACGAATAGTTTGAGAACTACTCAGGGTTTAACGAGAAGTAAAAAATTTATTGCTAAATTAATTGAAGATATTTCCAAAAACGGAATAAAAGAGACTATTAAATATGTGACACACAACGGTGTTAGATATATAGTTGACGGGCATCATAGATTTAATGCTGCTATTCGACTCGGGCTTAAAAATGTTCCTGCTGAAGAGGTGAAACTACCTCATTTAGGATACAAAACCGTACAGGATTTGATTTACTCAAGTTATTAAATTAATATATATGGCAATATGGCAATATAATTTATTTGTTCTTCCTCAAGAAGAAATTTATTCTTACTTCGGTCAAACAAATATTATTAGAAATGATGATTTGAATGATATAAATTGGTGGAAATATCGTCAGTTAAACATTGAATGGTTTGATGTTTTCAATGATTTATTAACTCGAAATAAATCGTGGTCTAAGGATATAATACTTTGGGGCGATGAGAGTTCAAATTGTGTATTAGTTTTGATTGAAAATAACGAAATCTTAGAAATTTCTATTCGAATTGATTTGCGAAGTAATTTTGATTTTTTTTTACGTTTGATTTGTAATTTTACTCAAAGACACGAATGTGCCTTATTAAACAATGAATTAGAAATATTTTCTCCAGATTTCGTAATTATCAAAGAAAATATAATCAAATCAAAAGTGCATAATTTCTTGGAACAATTACCCCCGATCAATGAAGGTTTGAATTTAGATTAACAATCACTTTTCATAGGTGCCCGCTGGTACGGGTTATGATTTTTAGATTTACAACGAATCTTAAATCAAAGTACGGATGCGCTCGTAATGGTGTCTGTGACAACTTATGGGGTATCATGTAAGTCTGCGACTTTTTAAAATGTAACTAATTGATAATCAATAAGTTAAAGGCAGTAAACCTTCTTTATATTAGGCAATAAACGTCAAAATACTGAGGGGGTATGAGGCTAAACCAAAGCACAATTTTAAAACAAAAAATCAAACAACATTCACTAACAAATAAAAATAAGACAATGAAAAAATATACGATAACAGTCATAATGCTATTAGCGGTCATGGGCATAGCCCAAGCCCAAGCACCCAAAAGAGACACCGTTGTGCTATCGGTGTACAACAACAACCAACGCTTTATGCTCTACCCCATGCCCTTCGGCAAAAACAAACCCGATAAGGAATTTACCGCCGAAATGGTCATGGCTTACGATACGGTCAACGTTCTAAAAGACGCTGTTGTCAAAGATTCCACGGGCAAAAGCTCAAAAAAGTGGCAAGTAGAGCGCAAAATGGGCAAATTCACAACGGCAGTGAAAGACAAAATTGTGCTGATGTATTATCATCCAAGCTACGATGTGAGCGTCCAAATCAAAGCCGTTCAAGATTCGGGTGCGTTGGCAGTCGTCATCATCCACGAAACCAATAGCAGAGACAGCGTGACGTTGCCTAAGCAATCTGCATCCGTGCGATACGCCGAAGACAACAAAATTAAAATTCCGTGTTTCACCGTCCGTAAATCATCTGGCGCATTGCTAACCCAAATGATGCCCTCTTTGGCAGGCATTCAACGTCCGAAGGAAAACGTTGATAATGTGCAACCATTATCGAGCAACGCCCCCCGCCTCGGCATTGAAGCAAGAGCCGAACTCGCACAATCACGTATCAAGTGGATAAGCAACACAGGCGACAAAAACGATTATTTCGTCTTAGAAAAATACAATTTTGCGACGGATAAGTTTGAGAAAATGTCCATCATCAACAGCACTCACATTGCGGGGGTTGAGCAACATGTTTCTTACGACCCCAAGCCAAGCGAAGGTGAAAATCACTACCGCATCCAACAAATCCATATAGATGGCACCATGCTGATGTCAGAAATCAGAACCGTAGAATTTTCGTCATTGCTCAACGGCATAACCATTTTTCCAAACCCCGTAGAAGACGAAATCAATATTTCGATGAAGGAATACCTTGGCAAAATGGTGGATATTGCACTTTTCGATATGCAAGGCAAAATCATTTTGTCACAACACATTGAAGTCTTACAAACGCCAACTGTTGCAGTGCCACTCAATGAAAAAGCCGTCATGGGGCAATATATGATGCACATCAAAGCCAAAGGGAGTAGAGAGATAGTGAAGATGTTGACAGTAGGTCGGTAGATGTTTTTTACTGAGGGGGTCAATGTGATATTGATACAATAACATGAAGTACAAAAAAGCCCGATGCTTTAAAGCGTCGGGCTTTTTTGTACCTAATCGGCTGATTTGTCTTGGGGACATAAAAAAGGATTCAATTTTTTCCAAAACTCGTGTATTTTTGCAACCCAATTTAAAAAAAATCAATAAGTGTAAATCAGCAAAATCAGCAAAATTAGCGTATTCAGCGGTTGAAAAATCCATAACACCTTGACAATCAATTATTTATCAAACAATAGTGTATAAAGAAAATGAGTCCAATTAAAGTTTTTAAATTCGGTGGAGCGTCACTCAAAGATATTGAGAACATCAAAAATGTAGCGGCCATACTTAAAAAATACGAAAAAGAAAGTTTGGTTATTGTCGTATCGGCAATGGGCAAAACGACAAACGCACTTGAAGAAGTCGTGTCTTCTTATTTTGCTCGTGACGGAAAAGCCTTCGATATTTTGACTCAAATGCGTCAAAATCACGAAACTTTGATGGCGCAATTGTTTGATAAAAACGATGATGTGTATGCCCACGTGAATGACATTTTTGTAGAAGTGGAATGGATTTTAGAGGACGAACCACACGATGCCTACGATTATATTTATGACCAAATTGTGAGCGTAGGAGAGTTGGTTTCGTCCAAAATTGTTGCTGCATATTTGAATAAAGTAGGCTTAAAAACAACGTGGCTCGATGCCCGTGACGTACTCAAAACCGACGAAACGTGGCGTGAGTCAGTCTTAGATTGGCAAGCAACAATTGCCAACGCTCAAAGCCTCGTGAAACCCACGCTCGCACAAGGCGGCTTCGTAATGACACAAGGTTTTATTGGTTCAACAAAAAATAACAACACAACTACGCTCGGTCGAGAAGGCTCGGACTACACGGCTTCTATTCTTTCACATTGCTTAGATGCGGCGGGCATGTATATATGGAAAGACGTTTTAGGCGTGATGAGTGGCGACCCACGGGTATTTAAAAACGTGAAAAAATTAGATAAAATAGGCTACGAAGAAGCCGTTGAAATGACATATTATGGCGCAACGGTAGTGCATCCACGCACCATTCAACCGCTTATGGCTAAGGGAATCCCTTTAAATGTGCGCTCTTTCGTTGAACATGATGCCCCAGGCACTATAATTTCAGAAAATACTGAGGGGTCCTATCCACCGATTTTTATGGCAGAACGCAATCAAGTTTTCCTAAAATTTTCAACCAAAGATTACACATTTATTGTTGAAAATCACATTCGAGATATGTTTGCTATTTTCACGCAGTATCATATTTTCGTTAATTTATTACAAAATAGTGGGGGTTATTTCTTCGTCAGCATCACCCACGCACTCGATCGTGAGGAAGCCCTCATGCGTGATTTGCGGGAAATTTTTAACGTGGAAGTAACCCATAATCTCGATTTATTCACGGTTCGCCACCCGACAAAAGAGGCAGTTGAAGACTTGAAAGTGGGTAAAAAAGTGATTTTTGAGAAGATTTTAATGGATACGCATCAGGTGCTTTTGGGGTAAAATTTGTGAATTAGCTTTCAAAATCCAATAAAAAAGTGTATATTTGCTTATAAAACAGGCTAAAATGACGGTTGCTCTTAGAGAAATAGAAAATTTATTGGGGCAAATATCGCCTAATGAAAAAGCGCAAGTTCTGCAATGGGTCATCAGTGATTTAGGCGGCGTTTTTACGGGCATTGATAAAACCCAAGGCGTATGTGGCGGAGAAGCACGTATTGCTCGCACCCGCATACCTGTGTGGTTGTTGGTTAGACAAAAACAATTGGGTATCACTGAACACGAAATGCTTTCAGATTACCCTACTTTGAGAGCCGAAGATTTATTCAACGCTTGGAATTATTATCGAGCGCATAAAACCGAAATTGATAATCTGATAAAAGAAAACGAAGACGCTTAAATTTTATGGCAAAACTATATACTAATGAGAATTTTCGACGTAGAATTGTGGAAGCTTTAAGAATACTTGGGCATGATGTTTTGACTTCTTTTGAAGCGGGAAATGCTAACTTAGGTATTTCGGACGAGAAAGTTGTAGATTTTGCTCATGCTGAAAAAAGAATTGTTCTAACGTTTAATCGTAAAGATTTTATCCGTATTCACAATCAAAATCCTGTTCATCATGGGATAGTTGTCTGTACGGAGGATTCTGATAACTTGGCACTTGCCCAAAGAATCCATGAAGTTATTTTAGCGATGAATGGTGTTACTGAAAATCAATTGATGCGTGTGAATCGTCCAAATTTGTCTTGAATTTATAGAAAATACTGAGGGGGTATCCACGATTAATTTTAAGAAAACTGATTTAACTTTAAACTCTAAGCATAAACCCAAAGTTATCTTTTATCGTAGAAAAATAAGGATTCAAGTTGTCTTGTGTTTCATCTAAAAGGCTTTGAATGTATGTTTTTTGCTGCATTTCTGTCAAATTATCTAATTCGTCTTGAATAAGCATTATCTCATTAATTCGGTTGTTTTCAATTCGATGAGCATCTAAATTTAAACGATTTATGGTGTATCTTACTTGTTTCTCTTCATCAATTGAACAAGTATTGCTTGGTTCAATAATACCGTCTAAATACGAAAATAAGGCTGATACATTTTTTGTCGGATTGAGCAAAAGGGTGTAATCAATTTCGATTTTACCATGTTGCACCTTTGTTTTTCTATGCCCACATGAAATATTATCTTTTCGATAAATTTTAGTAGTATGAGGCTCAGGTTTCGTAGCTGGATTTCTTTCACCTTCACAGGATAATACAAGATTTTCATAGTCAAAAACCTTTGTAGTCGCATCATGTTGTTCTTCGAAATGCTCAATATGATGAACTGAAAGTGAAATCATGCACTCGCAATAGGCGCACAATTGCTTTTGTGAGAGCAATAATTTTGAGACAATTTCATTACGCTGATTTTCTGTAAGGCTACCAAAATTGGTTGTCGTTTTTGCCAAAAGTTGATTTTGAATAGTCGTTTCAAGTGTTTGTCGTTGAAAATATCTCATACACCTACCGCTTTTATGCGTTTAATACTCAAATCTAATCGTCGCATTTCCTCACTATTTGGGTCAAGATTCAAAGCATCAATATTGGCTTTTATTTGCAACCCTTCGTCGGTTTCGTGTAGCCCTTTACGCATCAAAGTTAGGTAGCTTTCGACTAAATTTATGACAGAAGTATCCCTTGAATTTGCGCCCATAATTTCATCCAAAACGTAGTCAATCGAATGTCCTTTTGTATATTTTGGATGCCTTGCTTCTATTTGATGTGCATCAATTTGTAATAAAAAAACTTCTTCTGCCTTTGAAGAACCAATAATATGCGGCGAATGCGTAGCCACAATAACTTGATTGTTTTCACCTATATTTTGATACAATTGCATCACTTTTTGCTGCCAAGTTGGGTGCAATGAATCTTCGGGTTCATCAATCATGATGATTGAATTTTGAGGATTTAGGGTACTTAAATAGATGGCTCTGAAATAGAGATTTTGTTCACCATTTGATAAATCCTCAAATTTTATGCGTTGTCCATTTGCGCTTTCAAAAATTAATTCTTCTGATTCTAAATCAATTAAATTTGTTGTTAAAGTTAAGCTATTCAAAGGTTTTTGAAGCCGATTTATGGCCTTTTCTTTACTTTTTCGTATTGTAACGTCTTCATTTTTAAAGACTTCGTCTCTAATATTTTTTAGGGCGAGCGTTTTCATTGTCTCTTTATCAGAATGTAAATGAATAATTTTTATTGATTCATCAGTATTTTTTATCTCTATTTTTACGGGCAAATAAATCAAATTAATATTTTTTGAAATCGTATTAGTTCTATCTAATAAACATGACGCAACTTTACTGTCATAAGAAACAGTTGATAGTTTTTTGTTAAATTTAAGTGTATAATATTTTTTATCACTACCTAATTGAGTGTATAGTTTACGTAATTCAGAGTTAATTTTTTCTTCTTCAGTCTCATAGTAGGGTATTTTAGGAAGAGGTTGATTGTAGTTTTTCAAATATTTAGATACATTAAGTTGAGCTCGCTTTTTTTCTTCCAAAGTCAATTCAAGTTCAATTTCGATTAAAGTGTTCTCATCAATTGGAGGATTTTTAGAAAGATAATTATTGTAAATACTCAATATCAACTCCAAAACCGTCGTTTTCCCACAACCATTCACCCCCGCCAACACGATTTTGTCCAAAGTTTTACCATTAGCATCCGTAAAATCTAATTCTATGTCATCAAAGACTTTATAGTTTTTGATGTGCAATTTTCTGATTTTCATATTTTCTATGATTTATTTAAGAGCAAATATAAAGCGTTTTTTATCCGCTAATTTAATAAATAATTGCTATTTTTGTAAAAATAATTATCGTATGCACCTTACAATCGAATTGCCGAATGACTTAGAAACGCAATTGCGTGAACAAGCTCAACAAAAAGGCAAAGCATTAAATCAATATATTGCGGGCTTGATTCGTGAAAAAGTGAGTCCGCCAAAGCCTAAAACATCGTCTTTGACAGCCGATGAGACACGCCTGTTTCAAATCATCAACAAAGGTTTTTCAACTGATTTTTGGACTAAATTACGCTATTTAGATAAAAAACGCCAAGAAATGACTCTAACAGAATCAGAAAACATGGAGTTAATAGATATGGCTGAAGAAATGGAAACAGCTAATGTTGAACGATTGAAAGCATTGATAGAACTTGCCGCAATCCGTCAAATTGACCTTGATATTCTTATGATTCAATTAGGATTAAATAATGGCAAGCACTTCTAAAAAAACTCGTTTGAAAGTCGCTCAACGAGCAAAATTTTGTTGTGAATATTGTTTGTCACAAGAAAAATATTCCCCCGATTACTTTTCCGTGGAACATATTATTCCACGAGTAAAAAAAGGCAGTGATGCTCTTGAAAACCTTGCTTTATCTTGCTTAACTTGTAATGGTCACAAATACACTCACGTAGAGGCGATTGATACCGTTTCAGGTATTCTTGCGCCACTTTATAACCCTCGAATAGATATTTGGGAACAACATTTTTGTTGGAGTGATAACCTTTCTATTTTAACGGGAATTACGCCAACGGGTAGAGCTAAAATTGAAAGATTACGTCTTAACAGAGAATCAGTAGTTAATATTCGGGTTGTTCTTGCAGCTATAGGGAAGCATCCTGTAGCCTAAAAATTCGCCCGCACCGCCGCCCGTCCCACATGCACAATCCGAACATCCCCCGTTTTACGCCCTTCATAAGTGATATTTAGGAACATATTTTTGGATAAAGTTTTGTCCAAACTAATATTCCAAAGAAAATTTTGACCGTTTTGAAGACCCTCCAAAAGGGCAAATTCGATGGGCGTGTTGCGCTCGCCTGTGTACGAGACATCCACGTAGGCAAAGCGGGTTCTGAACTGCGAATTAATGGATTTATTCCAAGTGGCTTCCAACGAAAAATCATTATTTGTAATGCGTTCTCCGTTGATTTTCAATATGTTAGAACCATTTTTGTATTTATAAGCTAAAATTAAACGAAAATCATTGCTTGACATCCATGTGAGTTGTGGCTCCGTTTTTACGAGGTCAAGCGTGTAATTTCTCATCTGAAAAGCCTCCGAATTATTGAGTTGAGAACCGACCGCCACGTAGTTTTGCAGCGCAAAATTTTTAGAAATATTCCACCGATTTCTGAAAAAATATTCAGCCCTTGCTCGCTCCTCAAAACCCGTAACCAAGATGTTGCGATTCCTAAGATTCAACTGCCCAACTTCAATATCCCACACCGCACTTGCCCGATTGAAAAAGAAAGAATTACGAGCATTCACCGTCAAAGCCACCAAAGCACGGTCGGGCACATCGAGCTCAAAAGGATTCCATTGATTCACTTTTATTGCCCCAGCTACCCCCTCAGTATTGAAGTCATTTTTGACCCGACGATTGATTAAAAGTGTAGAATTTGTCGAAAACTTACCCAAAAACTTTAAAAAGCCCTGTTTTTCAGCCCATAAAGCCCGTGGGTCAAGCCGTAAACTTTGTGAAAAAGACACGTTATTAGTCCGTATAAATTGATTGGTATAAAGCGAAATACGCACATAATCAGCTTGGTCTTGGAAAGGCGCAATTTCAAATTCATCGAGTTGCGGAATCGTGTCGCTGTTGCGATTACGCCACACATATTGCCCCTCGCCCTTGTTCACCCGCACATATTGAAACTCCAATTTTTGCTCTTGTCCCGAACCAATTTCGTACAAAGTGTTGGCATAAATCGCATTTTTAAAAGCATTAAAATTGTATTCCACCCGACCTAAATATGTCTCTTGCGAGCGTAATGTTGTCCTGCTCGTGTCAGGCACTTTGAGGTTGCGATAAGTCATATTCCAATTGAGTTGCGAATGGCTATTTTTTGTAAAACCACCCGTCACGCTCAACTCATCAATTTTAGATATTTCAGAAAATTGTTTTATAAAAGGTTGATAATCAAAGCGTTGTGAATAACTCACGCCAAAGTTAGACCCCTCAGTATTTTGTTTTTCAAAATAAAAACGACCCAAATCGTAGTAAAAACTTGACCGTAAAAAGGTGTCGGTGCGAGCATCAGTGCGTTGGTTTTTTTCTCTTTCGCCATAAAAACCAATTTTATATTTGTCATTTATGGTTTTAGAAAAATCAATTTTAGGGCGTGAAAAATTGGTTTTTTCAACGGCCCCCTCAGTATTTAGCTGATTTATATCCGCTAAAATTTGCCAACCTTTTCTTTTAAAATCCAACCGCCCTGCATTTTTCAAACCGTTGTAATTGTAGGTGCGGATGAAGCGATTAAAATCATAAGTCATTGAAAACC
This sequence comes from Saprospiraceae bacterium, assembly GCA_043728105.1. Lineage (GTDB taxonomy): Bacteria > Bacteroidota > Bacteroidia > Chitinophagales > Saprospiraceae > JAAFJT01. Next base: position 9,733 of record JAYTMW010000210.1, read on the forward strand.
AATCTTTTCTACTCAATTGAAACGTAGAATTAAAGAAACGCTCACTCGTGTTTGAGGGCGTTTGTGCCAAATTACCCACCGTGTTTGCGTTCAAGCTCGACCCCACATTCGGTATATTCCAATCACGGGTAAATTCAGACGGACGATAAGGATTTTGCGCACGAAAATCACGCTGCGTACCTTCAAATTTTATATCTGTTTTGAATTGCCAATTGTCTTTTTTATCTAAATTAAATTCATTTTGCAAACGAGAAAAAACGGCTAATCCAAAATTTGCGGAATCGCCAATGCTCGAAAAACGGTTACGGTCATTGTTACTCAAAGCCACTTCGGTCGAAATTTTAGTATTTTTGGACAATTGATAATCGCCACCAACCGTCCACATTTGAAAACTATTGGGTGGTGTGAGTTTACGAATCGGCTCAAAACTGCCCCGCAAACGCCCCAACGAATCGGGCGCAACCCAACGATAAACCCGCCCATTGGCAGACGAAATATCTTGTACATAATGCCCGTTGCCCTCGCCCACGGGCGTAAAAGTGGCGGTAAATTTCGCCAATTCGGGATTGATAGAATATAGCAAAACGTCTCGAAAAAGTTGATTTTGCACCATCGTATCAATCAGTTGATATTGAATCCTATCCGACCTAAAACCGTCGTCGGCTTGTCGAATACTGAGGGGAGCCGATTTATCAAAATCATTTCCAGCCAGTGCCAAAAGACGTTTTTCAAGCGTATCAAGCGACTGTGTACCACTCGAATTTTTAGAATCTTGTTCGTTATAAAAATTGAAATTTAATTGTAACTTATTGATAGTCAATTGATTAGTTAGTGCGAGCGTCGAGCGCAAGAAACTTTGGTCAGCGTATTCAAACTCAACGACAATCCGTGAATCCTTTGTCACCAAACGCTTAGGCATGAAGGTAATATCGCCCCGATTGTAGTCAATGGTATAGTCATTTTCTTCGCCCCGCATCATTTGTTTGCCGTCAACAAACACTTTTTCAGTACCCGAAAGAATGATGAAAAAATTGCCCCCCTCAGTACCCACGAGCCGATATGGCCCTTGATTGCCTTCTTGAACCGACAAAATATTTCGAGCAAATTTTCCCCTCGAAATAGCCGCACTTGCTTTGGTTGTGAGTGTGGCGGTTTGTGGTTTGGTAATGCCTTTTTTAAAAGTAAAATCGGTTGAATTAGAAAAAGTAAAGCCTTGTAATTTTTTCAAATAATTCAAAAAATAGGTATTTGTGGGTTTCATCAATTCATAATCACCCGCAATTAATGTGTTTTTACCTTTGCGTAGCTGAATGAAAATTTTATCAAATTCACGCAATTGTTGGGTATTGCCTTCGGCTTGAATGGGCAAATTATTGTCCGTCATGGAGGCTTGAATGTCTAAATCGCCCAATTTGCCCGCCAGATTGAGGTTAAAATTTTGATTTACGACCAAATTTTGCGCATTGCCAACTGAAAAACCTTGCGTATAGTTTCCATTATATTCCAAACCTTTCTCAAAAACAGGTGTATTTGCCAAATCTTGCGGACTCGAATATTCAAATTCAATCGGCACACCCATCGCTTTTGGGTCAATTTTGGACGAGTCAATTCTGAAAAATTTACGTCCCAAATTGTAAGGCAAAACCCTGTAACTAATGGATAGTGGATAGTTGATAATGGATAGTTTTTTACTAAGAATTAGATTGTTTTTTACGATATAATAAGAAGTATCTAAATATGTATTTGTTTTTAAATCAATGAGTTGTAACGAAAAGGGTAGGATAGAGAGCGTGTCTTGAACCAGTGTGTCTTGTGGCGTTTCTATCCTAAAACTGCGTTGATTATTTAGGGAATTTTGCGCTTTTACCAAACAAGGCATCACACAAAAAAGAAGCATGAGAAGACTGAAAATCTCCATGCTTTTAAAATTTGTATTACTTTTTGGTTGTAGAAAAAACATATTGATATAACGTATAAAACAGTCGCAAATTTACTTTTTATGAACGAAAAAGCCCTTGTTTTTTGAGAAACAAGGGCTTTTTTAACATTCATTGATTTGATATTAAATTTTCACGCTATTTAACTACTTTTGCCCAAACAATAAAAACCAAAATATGCCACTCACGGATTACATAGTCACGCAGGAACACGCACGTATAGGTGTGTGGCGCATTGACGAAGAGGAAGATTATTTCCTTCGCAAGCTGCCCTTGAACGACCGTGAGCGAGAGGAACTTGCGACTTTGAAAGGGCATAGACTTTTGGAATGGTTAGCAGCAAGATATTTGATTCAGGTAATGACAGGGTGGGCATATTCGTTGGTAAAAGATTCTTTTGGTAAGCCTTTTTTGCACCAAAGTGAATACCATATTTCGGTGTCTCATTCCAAAGATTACACAACGGCCATCATTGCGCCGTGCTTAGTAGGCATTGATATTCAATACATTACGACAAAATTGGAGCGTGTGGCGGCGAGGGTGATGAATGAGGCAAAGCTAAAAACATTGAGTAAAGACAATCAATTAGAACATTTACACGTTTATTGGGGTGCCAAAGAAGCACTGTTCAAAGCTTATGGAAAAGGCGAATTGGATTTTAGATTGAATATCCCGATTGACCCTTTTGATTATGAAAATACTGAGGGGTATGTGAAAGGGGCGGTACAAAAAAATGATTTTAGAAAGGATTTTGATATTTATTATAAAAAAATAGAACATTACATTTTAGTCTATGCGATTGAAAAATTGGGTATCAGCCAAAAGCCGGTTGTTCGTAACCGTTAGTATTTTTACCGTTTCTCTTTTCATTTTTGGAGAAAGTTGTAAGAAAAAATCTTCTTTGAATAAGGAAGAAAAAGGCGCATTGCCAAAGGATTTTGTGGTATTTTACGACAAATTTCACAAAGATAGTGCTTATCAAATGGGGCATATCAGCTTTCCTTTGGACGGTTTTCCTACCCATGTGGACAGTAGTGTTATTGAAAATGGCGGCTATCGTTGGCAAAAAAAAGATTGGAAAATGCACCGTTTAGAAAATTTCAACGACTCACTTTTCACCCGTCAATTTGAGCATCCCACGGAGGAATATGTTGTTGAAGTGGTGAAACAAAATAATACACCTTTTGGCATTTTACGTCGTTTTTACAAGCGGGATAATGAATGGACTTTGATTTTTTATTCAGACATGAATACGATTGGAGAGTAGTTGATAATGGATAATTTGAAGAAATTATCCATTATCAACTATCCATTATCCATTAATAACTCAGTTTTTCACGAACTTTTGAGCCGCAATAAAATCTTTATTTTGAATAGAAACGACGTAGAAACCTTTTGCTAAACCGTTGATATTCAACGTTTTACTTAATTCTCCAGTGTTTAATTTATCAATTAAAACTTCTCTTCCCTGCAAATCCACTATTTTAATGCTGGATACTGAGGGGTATGATTTATCTAAGTTCAATTCAATAAAATTCTCGGCTAAAGTGGGTCTGATTTTCAACGATTCGCTGCGAACCTCCACTGTTGCTGATACAACATCATTCCATTTACGATAGACTTTTATACCTGCAACGGAGCCAAGTGCTATTTCATTAAAATTGTTTAAATAAAAAACAAAACGACTCAAAAATGCATCATCGCCACCCATTGTTACCAAATCAGGTGTTGGTTCTGTGGCTGTTAGTTTTGGGTCAACGAAAAGAGCAACTTCGTCATTCAAATTTAAAGAATCAACATACGTATATCGCATCACAATTAAGTGTGTTTTATTGAAAGCATATTTGTAATCTGTAGTCTTGAAACCACCATTGCGTTCAAGCCCAAAGCGCATAAGCGTATCTTTTTTTGTGCAAGAAACCCGCATACCAACAACTTCACCAAATTTATATTTTCCATAAACACGTACAATTTGTCCTAAACTCGGTTGAGCATCATTGCCGTTTGGAGCTGAACTAAACTTAACTAAATAAGCCGCATAAACCTTATCACCCGCCTTGTATGTAGGGCTAAAAGTAGT
>JAYTMW010000211.1:0-1522 GCA_043728105.1 Saprospiraceae bacterium
TCAAAGAAAAACATCCACGTTATATAGAGAAGTGAGTAAAGCACTACAAAGTAAAACGACTGAAAACGATGCCACCAACGGTGTTCTTGGGTCTCGCACATCCGCATCATCGGGCCAATTTGAATGTCATCGTCCATACCATCTATGTTGGTAAATGAGTGATGCAAGACATTGTGTTTGAAACGCCACAAATAATCGTTGCCACCTATTATATTGAGTGTGAAACCTGCGACTTTATTCAAAAATTTGTTTTTTGAAAAACTGCCGTGATTGCCGTCGTGCATAATGTTAAATCCGATGCCTGTGGTGGTCAAACCAAGTAAGACACAGAACAACAAACCGACCCATCCATTTAGTTTGAAAAAAACTAAAAGACTATAAAATATAATATGTAAGCTAATGAGTATCAAGGCTTTAGTGAATAATTTCCAATTGCCTGTTTGAGGCTGATTGGTTTCTTCAAAGTAAGAATTTACACGGCGACGTAGGTCGTTGTAAAAATCTTGTGAAGCGGTAAAACGTGGAACTTGCATGGTTAATGACAGTTAGTTAATTGAAAATAAATAAATTTGATTTTAAAGTTACGTTAAAGCATTAAACATATTTGCACTCAAATTAGTTTTAGTCTTATTTTACAACAAATTTTTAGGTGCTTAATTTTGCTGTGCGGTAAAGGTAATAAAAATATTATTGAATTAAATACAGTGATATGCCCAAAATATGTATGTCTTTAAAGCCTTCAAAAAAAGGGCTGATACTGAGGGGGTCTTAATAACGTTACAAGTCTTATATATATTGAGTATCAATTACCGAATAACCCAAATTCACTTTTGTAATACTTACAAAACATACGTAAATTTGACGCTTAATTAATGAATTTTAAAACAAACAAACACTTTATGTTACATAACATCAAAAAATTTAGCTTGCTTTTTATGTTTATTATTACTTTTTTGAATGTTTCCCACACGCAACAAAGTAGTAATAAAAGTACACCTTTGAAGAATTGGATTGTGGATTTGTCGCAAGCTCGAAGCTCTTATAACGGTATCAAAATAGATAAAATTGAGCTCAACGACAACAATACGGTGGTTCACATGAGTTTTCATAATCTTGGTTTTACTTCTACATACGTGGAGGCATGCAACACTTTCCATATTTTATCAAAAGGGAAAAAAGTAGCACGTTTTATAAAAGCAGAGAATATTCCGACTCGTAAAATGGATAAAACTCCTTTCCAATGCGCAGACATCGATAAGGCTATGGCTATCAAACCAGGTCAATTTGTTCGTTTTCGCTTGTTTTTTACCCGTATGCCCGAAACTGTTAATTTTATTGATGTGATAGAATATGATGGCAATCAAAGTTGTGAATTTGATGTTTTCAAATTAAATCTTACTCAGAAAGAGCCTTTGTTAAATCCAACAATCGCTACGGTGATGCCTAAAAATCCACAAAAAGTAAATAAAAAACCTATTAAAAAGGTAGAAGAAAATAAAAAACCGCCACTGATTGCTTCAAA
>JAYTMW010000212.1:0-3908 GCA_043728105.1 Saprospiraceae bacterium
TTATTGCTTCACGACTTTTTGTCTTGCAACAACACCTTCTGATTTAATTTCTACGATGTAAGTGCCACGTGCCAAACCTGATAAATCAAGTTCTCCTACCGTCGTCATCACTTCGTTTGCCATCACAACTTGACCTACAAGATTGTAAACCGTGATTGCCGCTTTCGCTTCATTGGCTAACTGAATAGTCACTTTGCCATGCGTCGGATTCGGATATACTTGAACATTCAATTTGCGTTCTTTAGTCACACTCACGATGTTTGACATCTCAGATTTGCCATCGTGATCCACTTGACGCAAGCGATAGTAAGAAATACTGAGGGGGTCGTTGTCTGTGAAGTTATAATCAGATGGCGCACCATTGCCTTTCACAAAACCCAATATTGACCATTCACCTTGTTCGTTTTTGCGTTGTACCTCAAAACCTTTATTTGTAATTTCAGAAGCAGTTTCCCAAGTCAATAAATTACCTACGCCTTTGTTCACTGCTTTGAAGCTCAATAACTCCACAGGCAACAATTGATTAAATGTTAGCGTCACATCGCCCGTAGCTGGATAATCATATTTAACAATCCAACCAGAAGACGGTAATAACAAATTAGAAGCAACAAATCTGCCCGTAACAGGCGTCGAAGATTTGATAACCGTCAATTCATCACCCGTAACAGGTACGTAACCACCACCATAAACCAAGTGCAATTTACTCGCAGCTCCAATAGTAACACTACCAACAATTTTTAAAACATCATAGTTTGTTGCAGTCGCTGCATTTGCATCAATATCAAGCATAGCCGACATTAGATCCAAGCTACCATTTGTTGTAAGCGTGTTCGTGCCATTTCCAGTTATTTGACTCCAATCAGTACCAGGCGCAATTCTTGAATTTACATCATTGTTAAAATCTCCCGTCTGATAAATATTGAAATCACCTTGAGTGGTACCCGTACTGATAAAATAACCACCAGGAGCAATATTAAATGTTCCTTGTACATTCAGAATACCTGTATTCTCGTTAGTAAACGTTGCAATATTTGTAGTCATATTAAAGGTCTTAGAAGCCTCAATTGACAAAACACCATAATTACGAATAGCACCTTCGCTCGTAAAAACGCCATAGTCTATTAATCTACCATCTGAGAAAACTGTGGCAAATCCACTATTAGTAATCGTACCATTATTATTCAAAGTACCATCAATTGTCATAAACCCTTGATTATCAATCGTACCATTCATAGATAAAGTAGAGCTCAAAGAAACCTGAATTGTACCATTATTGGTGTTTATAATCTTGGTCTGAGCCGATACTCCTTCATTACTAACACTTGCAAATGTCAAAGTACCATTATTAATAAAATCATCTTGGCTGTCTATACCTTTATCTACTGTCACAACACTACCCAAAGTAATTTCACCTTCATTGTTAAAATTACTTGAAGATGTTAAAATCATGGCGTAATCATTGATGGTATTGTCAATAAGTAATCTACCAGCAATGGTATTAAAAAATGACGTTTTTGTCAAATAAATACCTTTACCACCGATTGGTACACGACCACCAATTTTAATACTACCTTCATTTGTGAATGTTGATGTGCTGGTAGAACCTACTGTAGAAATACCATTCAACATTACATTATCAATCTCTAAAGTGCCTCTGTTTAAAAAAACGGTTCCTTGATTCATCAATAAGCCATCACCCACTGAACCATTAATTGCTAAACGACTCGTACTATTGAGCGTTAAGCTGCAACCATCCAATATAATTTGTTGCGCTCTTGCTACATAACCTTTAGGTACAGTTACTTTACTTGCTAAGCCTGTTATTTCAACAACATTAGCTGATGTTGGAATACCAGCGGGACTCCAATTAGCGTTGACGTTCCAGTTACCCGTAGTACCAACCCATGTTTTAACCACTGGTGGTGGGCTAAAAGATTTGTTAAAAGAGTTTGATTTGATATTGTCTGCCTTCACATTATAAGGCGTAAACAATGTGGAAATCAATAAGATAAGAGGCAAAACTTGCTTTAAAATCATACTTTTTTGTAAACGCAGTTTCATCATTGATACTTTTAAATTGTGAAAAAAGATTCTCATAATATGTGAAAATAAGTAATAAATTAAAAAATTATTCAAATGAATTAAGTAGGTGAATAAAAATAATCGCTTGTAACAACTATCATAACTCATTGATTGTCAACGACTTCGATATTCGTTATTCCGTGTTTATTATTCGATATTCACGTATTAACCAATGGTTTCAATTATTTCTAAACTTTAGTCTCATACAAACGGTCGCATAGGCAACCCCCTCAGTATTTAACCTCGTCCTTAGATAATCATGAGTGTTGAATTTTTTGTTGGCAGGTAGAGCAATACTCTAATTCGCTGATTTATATTAAATTTGCTTTGGTTTTAAATTGTTTGCAAAAACATTGCCAATATATTTATCTTAAAATTATATAATTTTTAATTCAAATGTATTATCGGTATGGATATGATATTTGATTCCCCAATTTATAATAATTAAAACACCACATAGAAAAATATTATTTCGAATAATTGCCTTATTAAACCAAATTAAATAATTCAAATTGACATAAATTTAGTTTTAAAAATTTGATATAAACATTTTGCGCAAAATGTTTATATTTGTTATAAATTTTTAGATACGTATTAAAGATGCAAAAATGAACAAACGCCTTTTTTATATTTTTTTCTTTCCAATATTACTATCCATGCCTTCAATACTGAGGGGTAGCCACATCGTAGGAGGAGCTATTTCATACAAGTTTGTCAAAAGACAAGGCAATAAAATTCAATACCATTTTACCATGAAGATGTACATGGATTTAGTAACACGCCGTCCTAATGCAGACTTTGATAACCCTGCATACATCGGCATCTATCTAAACACAAACAATGGATATGAATTGTTTGGAGATGGTAATAACAAACAGGCCATCATTCAACCAATAAATGTCAGAAAGGAAATTGTGCCGAACGAAATACCATGCTTGACTCCTCCAAAAAATATAAAAATTGATGAAGCCGTCTATGAATGGGATGCCGTTTTGTTCGATACCTCTTTTAGTTACATCGTTTCTTATCAAAAATGTTGTAGAAATGGTACTATTTTGAACATCTATTCTCCTGGCGTTACGGGTTCAACTTACAGTATTGAAATAACACCAGAAGCGCAACATGCCAATAACAGTAGCCCAGTTTATAAAACTTTTCCACCCGTTTTTATTTGTGTGGGGGAACGCATAAATTATGATCACTCAGCAGAAGACAATGAAAGTGATCAGTTGGTATATTCTTTTTGTACGGCCTTTTCCTCACCACAAAGAGGCAATCAAAACAATCTTGTGCCACCGCCCCCACCCTATTCTGCCATTGCCTATGTGCAGCCCGATTACTCAGATGCACGCCCCATAGGAGGCGATCCTCTTGTTACCATTGACCCAAACACGGGGTTAATTGATGGCATACCTACTACCATAGGGCAATATGTGGTAACGGTTTGTGTGGCTGAATACCGACAAGGGAAGCTGATGAGTAAAATGTTTCGTGATTTTCAATTCAACGTCGTGCAATGTCAAAAAGAAGTGGATGCCTTCATTTCGGCAGATTCGTCCTTTGGTAAAAAATTCTTTTTGAGAAGTTGCGAAAATATAAATCTGACAATCAACAATCAAAGCAAAGAAAGAAATCAAATCAAAGATTTTTATTGGGAGTTTGATATGAAAAAAAATGGTATTGTGCGCTCTTCAGATTGGAGCCCCTCAGTAATTTATCGAGACACGGGGCTTTTTATCGGAAAGTTAGTCCTCAATCAAGGCTCTCAATGCAGCGATTCAGCTTTTTTTAAAATACAAGTCGGCGGGCGCATCACCACCGATTTT
>JAYTMW010000213.1:0-6213 GCA_043728105.1 Saprospiraceae bacterium
ACAGGCATGACTTGCGGAAATTGCGAAGCCACTGTAAAAAGCAATTTATTGAAACTGCCCGAAGTGACTTCGGTAGCCGTTTCAAAAGAAACACAGACCGCTACAATTACAACTGACAAACATATTGCTTTGTCCGAATTGCAATAAGCACTGGGCGGGGCGGGCGGTAAATATCAGATTGCCGCAGCCCAACACAATGAAACAGCCGAGCAAGTCCAATCATGGTTCGAGACTTACAAACCCATTTTGATGAAAGTGAACTATCATAACGGACATTTTACGGAAGATAGAGAAGTCACTTTTGCCAATTTTGCGGATCAATATGCGTTCGTGATGTGGCAATGTGGGCATCCCGATTTCAAAGTAAAAGGGGATGTTATGACTAAGAAAAATTAGTATTTTTTGTTAGGATTTTTTTGAACGCATAGGCACATAGGACACATAGTTTATGTATAAAATATTGACTATCAATAGTTTATAAAGAAAAACTATGTTCCCTATGTGACTATGTGTTTCAAAAAAATATAAGTTAAAGGATTAGCGAAAGCCGCCACCGCCACCACGGTTTCCACCGCCGCCGCCATAACCACCACCGCCACCACGGTTTCCACCACCACCGCCGTAACCACCACCGCCGCCACGGTTTCCACCGCCGCCGCCGCCACGAGATTCACGAGGTTCAGCTTTTTTGACAGCAATGGTAGCACCATCAAAATCGCTGCCATCAAGTGCGCTGATAGCCGCTGCACCTTCGCCATCGTTAGCCATTTCTACAAAGCCAAAGCCTTTTGAGCGACCTGTCTCACGATCCATGATAACAGAGGCAGAAGTGACTTCACCAAACTGTTCAAATCCTTCACGCAACGCATCGCTTGAGGTGGCGTAATTTAATTTTGCAACAAAAATATTCATTAGATAAAATTTAAAATTATGATAAAGAATTTTTTAATTCTATAAATGTAGGAAAAAATGGACTATTTATTGAATTCAATACTTTTTTTTAAAAAAATAAATTGGAATGACCCCCTCAGTATTTGGTAGCTAAAGTGGTAATTTTGCCAAACCATAAAGAGTTAATCACAAGACAAGTAAAAATGGGTGTAGTTCCCATTCGATGTATTTACGCACTGTTTTGTGCTGCGCACAAAAGGCGTGCGTGAAAGTTTTCTTTCGGTTTGAACTAATTTTTCCCAATAGAAATTTTGAAAAAATTTCTATTGGGAAAAATTAGTTCAAACCACTTAGTCCTTTTTTTTAGTACGCCTTTTATGCGCAGCATAAAACAGTGAGTAAATACATTAAATGAGAACTACACCCAAATTTATTCCTTAACAACTTTCTTAATATTAACATTTAAACCATTTTGTACCTTAACAAAATAAAGCCCTCTTGCCAAATCTTGGGTTGGAATATTAATCACTGTTGAAGCGGTGTTGTCATATTTATTTTGGAACACAACTCTACCAGAAATATCTATCAAAGTCACATCAACCGCATCTTTACTTTCTACCGCTAATTCAATCGTCAAATTAGCATTGTTTGTGATTGGATTTGGATAAATCTTGATAGTCCCAATTTTCGTTTTTTCTAACTGAACAATACCTGAATACTCAATTTTACCATCAAAATCAACTTGTTTCAAACGATAAAAGGCGGTTTGATTAAAGTTTTCATCCGAAAAAATATAGCTTAAAAGGATGTTTGAATTACCATTGCCTTTCGCAAAACCTAACTTATCAAATTGAGTACCATCCAAACTTTTTTCTATTTCAAAGCCTTGATTGTTGATTTCAGAAGCCGTTGACCAAGTTAAAATGGCACGATTTCCTACCGCTTTTGCTTTAAATTCGGTTAAAGAAACAGGCAATGAGGAAGATGAAGTAAGCATTGTAAACGGTGAAAACGAAGAAACATTCATCGCTGTTTTTGTATGAACAGAACCATTCGTATTTGCGCCATTAGTTGTAATTGCATCCCACGAACTACCATTATAATGATAGACTTTACAATTATTTCTCAAAGCAGAAAACGAAGGTGTTTCGTCTTTTGAATTCCACTGAAAAGTAATATCGGCTGAACCTGTAACAATGCTTCGGCTAATATCCCAATGCACTGCAATTGTATCAAGCGTTGTGATAGTAGGTTTATTAGCAATATGGGCAGACACCGTGTAATCACTCGTTGCGGTTGGGGTTATGGTCAATGGCGTATAACTTGAAAATGATTCACCATCTTCATAACCGATTGGAAATACAGTAGCAACACCAGCTTGTACATTTTTCAACTTAAAAAATCCTATCTCTTTATTGAGATCATAAGTAGAAATATAATTGACGTTTGAAGCATTTACGGGTAGTTCACTTAAAGTAAAGATTTTATTATTTGTATCAAATTTGCCGTTGATAAAATAAAGTCTCTTGCCTAATGGGATTTCTAAATTAAGCTTAATTTTCACCCTTTTAGCTGAATTAACATATAAATTACCGTTGAAAAGAATACTTGAAGGAGAATTTGCAGCTAAAGGGTTGATATTTTGTTGTGCGGGCCCATTAAATTCTATATCACCTTCAACAGTGCTATTGGTGCCTAAAGTCATATCGCCACCCACAAAAATCTTTTGAGAACCTCCCGCATTGTAAAAATATCCACTATTTACACCAAAAACATTTTTAATTACAAGCGCATTTAGTATTGCTTTAGTGCCATTTGCAGGATTGTAATTAATTTCAAGGTTGTTAAATTCAGGTTGTTGGGTGTTTGAAATCACGTAATCAGTAACCGTTTTAGGTGGATTATTGTTACCTAAGGATACAGTTGCGCCAAAAACTTTTGCTCCTTTTATACATGGCTCGCCACTTACAAAATGAGGATTTAAAACATAAATTGTTCCACTGGTAAGATTTAAAGTTGAAATATTGGTAACGTCTAAAATGGCTTGACCTGATGGAACACTACCCGCAGCCGTACCATCATTTCCATTTAAAATCATTGAGCCAAAAGGCATATTGAATGTACTGCCCAAATTAAATTTCAAATATCCGTTTACAACAAAACTAAAATTGTAACCTGCACTCAAATTCAACGTGCCATTGACGATAAAAGGTGCTTTTCCACCATCTCCACCGCCAATCAAAACATTGTTATTTGAATGTGAGAGTGTTCCATCAACCAACAATGATTTACATTGAGCATTGTACATGCCGCCCATTGATGAAATCAAAACGGTTGTGCCACTTGCAATCACCACGTCGTCGGCAAGCACAGGAACAACATTACCAGACCAAGTGGAGGCTGCATTCCACTCTCCGCCCGTTCCAGTGGAAGTGATAGTTGTTGCATGAATATGTAAAGAAGTGAAAAGGACAAAGCATAGGCTTGTCACTAAAGTAGATGTACGTATCATAGGATTGTTTAATTTACGAGTCGGTTTTGGGACTCAAGTTTTAGAATCGTTTTTTAATATCCATAAAATATAAGTTTAAATATATTTTACTTTGCAAATATAATACAATTTGCTTGCCTTAAAACACGATTTAACCAATCCAATAGCAAAAAAAGGAGTAAACAAAGCAAAATTGATTCAAAATAAGTAGATATTACATATAAATATTTTTATATATTAATGAGTGCTTGCTCAAAATCTTCTATCAAATCATCAATATTTTCAATACCGACAGATATGCGAACCAAGTTTTCAGGGCTATTTGAGTGAATCCCTTCCGCCGAGCGACGATGATCAACGAGCGTTTCAACCCCGCCCAAACTGGTTGCATGTTTCGCTAATTTAAGATTTGATGCAAACTTTAGAGCTGTTTTTTCATCACCTTTTATCAAAATGGACATCATGCCACCAAAGCCATTTTGCATTTGCTTTTTAGAAATTTCATGGTATTCATTGGTCTCTAAACCAGGATACATAACTTTTTCAACCTTAGAATGTGTGGCTAAAAAGACCGCTAATTTTTCAGCATTTTCTCCGTGCGCTCTCATACGTAAAGGAAAAGTAGCCAAACTACGATACAGAAGCCAGCAATCAAAAGCAGATGGAACACCACCGCCAAGGGTCTGAAAATCACGAATTTTCTGACTCAATTCATTGGTTTTGTTTACAATAATACACCCGCCCAAAATATCGGAATGACCGCCAAAATACTTTGTGTTTGAGTGCATAATGAGGTCAACACCATGACTGAAAGGTTGGGTAAAATAAGGTGTAGCCCAAGTATTATCACACGCCGTAATTATCCCATGACGTTTAGCAATATCTGTAACGCCTTGAATGTCAGTCACTTTCAAGGAAGGATTGGATGGCGATTCAATCCAAATCAATTTTGTGTTTTCATTGATGGCTTCTTCGACCCCCTCAGTATTTGACATATCTATGGCACTGTATGAGACATTCCATTGGGCGTATAATTTTTCTAAAACAACCCTTGTTCCATAGTAAATATCATCAGGAATTATGACATGCGCCTTGGGTTGCAAAACAGCATGGAAGACGCTCAAAGTGGCCGCTTGACCCGAAGCAAAAGCCATCGCTTCTACCCCATTTTCCAAAGCCGCCAGTTTTTGTTCCAAAGCCCGACGATTCGGATTTGAGGCACGAGAGTATATGTCACGACCTTCCGCAAAGGCCCCCTCAGTATTTCGCTCAAAAGTGGTAGATAAAATAATGGAAGGCGTAACAGCACCAAAAGTTTCGTCGTTTAGTGCGCCTGCGTGGATGGAAAGGGTTTCTAATTTCATCGTTCTATTTTTATTGACGTTAATTTTACTTTGGTGCTTTACCCCGACTGTTTTATGCTTCGCATAAAGACGTGCAGGAAGTTTTTTTTCTCTTTAGTATGAGGAATGAAACAGAAATAATTCTCCTAAATGGTGGACTTTATTTCTGTTTCATTCCTCATTCTACTTTGGCACTCTGCATGTTGAGATATTTACTCACTGTTTTTGCTTCGCAAAAAGGCGTGCTTAGGGGAAATTTTTTCGGATTGATTGATTATTTTCAGAGAAAAATTGAAAATTTTTCTCTGAAAATAATCAATCAATCCATTTAGTCCTTTTCTGTTTTAGAATGCCAAAGTAGAACTAAGTAAAGTGCCAAAGTAGAATTAGATAGTTTGAAAATGTTCAACAGTTGGAAATGGATCATAAAAATGATGTAGCAACTTTTTCCACTCCGAATACTGAGGGGATTGTCTAAAACCAATAGTATGGTCTTCAAGCGTTTCCCAATTCACTAAAAGAATGTATCGGTTCTTTTTTTCAAGACATTTTTTCAAGTCATGATTTATATAACCCTGCATTGAACGAATGATTTTTTCGGCTTCTTTGAACGTTAATTCAAAAGCTGGAGTTTGGGATTCAATAACGTCTAAAATGGCAACTTCGAGTATCATTGGCAAAATCAAATGCTAAAAAAAAGAAATAATAAACCCAAAAACTGTTCTAAATTTGCGCACAAATTTATCATTCTCAACTAACAAATATGTTATCTATTTTAAAAAAAGAAATTAATGCCTTTTTTTCTACCTTGATTGGTTACATCGTCATCGCTGTGTTTCTAATTTTGACAGGTCTTTTGTTGTGGATTTTTCCAGATACAAGTCTATTAAATCAAAACTTCGCAACGCTTGATCCCCTTTTTGACCTTGCACCAATGATTTTTATGTTCCTCATACCCGCCCTTACGATGCGTACGCTTGCTGAGGAAACACAAACGGGTACCATCGAATTTTTGACCACAAAACCTTTAACCGATTGGCAAATTGTCTTAGGAAAATACTTTGCGTGCTTGATTTTAGTCGTTTTTGCTTTAATTCCAACGCTCATTTATTACATCACGATGTATCAATTGGGTTCACCAGAAGGCAATTTGGATAGCGGTGCAATTATGGGTAGTTACATTGGTTTGCTTTTGTTGGGCGGCGTTTTTGTAGCCATCGGCTTGTTTGCCTCTTCACTAACCAACAATCAAATTGTAGCGTTTTTGATGGCATCGTTCTTATGTTTTTTCTTACATTGGGGCTTCGATTATCTCTCACGTTTGCCTTTTTTAGTCGGAAACGGTGATGATTTGATTCAAATGTTTGGAATTGACTATCACTATCGTTCCATTTCAAGAGGCGTTGTTGATTTGGCTGACATGGCTTTTTATTTTTCTCTGATTTTCTTTTTTCTGCTTTTAACTAAAACGGCTTTGGATAGAAGGAA
>JAYTMW010000214.1:0-5695 GCA_043728105.1 Saprospiraceae bacterium
TTTTTTTCATCAACGATGTGAACGGCGAAAAAGGCAATTGGAATATGGAGGAAGTCATTGCTGGCACGGCTTGGTTGATGCGCTCAAAAAAGATAGACCGCATCGTGTCGCTTGATGATTTTGATGTCGAAAAAGGGGCGCATTTGCGGGAGCATTTTCGCATCCCCGGCATGGGTCAAACCACTTGCCGCTACTTCCGTGACAAACTCGCTATGCGGGTGAAGGCGCAAGAAGAAGGCATCCGAGTACCCGCTTTCAGTGCTATTTTCAACGATGAAGAAATAAATCATTACCTCGATTCGGTGGTTGCGCCGTGGCTCATCAAACCCCGCTCGGAAGCCTCCGCCACGGGCATACAAAAGGCACATTCAAAGGAACATGCTTGGGAAATCATCCATTCGCTGGGTGATAAGCGGCATCAATACCTCATCGAACAGTTCCGCCCAGGCGATGTGTATCACTGCGATGCCTTGACGCAAGACAGCAAAGTCATCTTTTGCCGCAACAGTCGCTACCTCAGCACGCCGATGGAAGTGGCGCACGGTGGCGGCGTTTTTCGCTCAATGGTCGTCGAGTTTGACGGCGATGATGATAAGAAATTGCACGCCATGAACGCCCAAGTGATGAAGGCTTTTGGCATGAATTATTCCGCTTCGCACACCGAGTTTATCAAAGATAGAGCAACGGGCGAGTTTGTTTTTTTAGAAACATCCAGTAGAGTTGGTGGGGCCAATTTGGCTGAAATGGTCGAAATGTCGTCGGGCATCAATCTTTGGCGTGAGTGGGCAAAATTGGAAGCAGCAGTTGCCAAAGGTGAAAAATATAAGCTGCCCAAAGTTCGGAATGATTATGCAGGAATTGTCGTGTCTTTGAGTCGGCATCAATATCCTAATTCTGATACATTTAACGATAAAGAAATTGTGTGGCGCATGAATAAGGAGTATCACATTGGTTTAATTGTGCAATCGAAAGACCAGAGTAAAGTTTTGGCTCTTTTGGACGATTATACGCAACGCATTTTCAATGATTTTCATGCGGCTGCACCTTTGCCCGATAAACCGTCTAATTGAAGTTTTTTTTGAAACGCATAGGCACATAGAAAACACAGCAATTCCGTATATGACCAAATAGAACCACAGATTTAACTGATTATACTGATTTTCAGTGATTTTTAAGAAAAAAGGTGTAAGAAAATCAGTCCTAATCTGTTAAATCTGTGGCATCTGTGGTTTTATTTGGTCATGTACGGAATTGCTGTAGAAAACATAGTATTATGTATAAATGCTTCATAATCAATACTTTATATAACTCTATGTATTCTATATGCCTATGTGTTTCAAAAAAAACGACTAATCTGTTTTTCATTAATTATCTGCCGCATAATTCATTTTTGCCAAAATAGAATCTATCAAGTAATCGCCTTCGGACAATACATGGGTTTTTCGACTCTTTTCCATGATGAATAAATAGCGGGTTGAGTCTATTAACTCATTGGGATCCAGTATTTTAGACCTTTTTTCTATTTTAATATAAAAATCATCTATGTCTTGAAAACGCACATCTCCATAAGGCGTTTTGACGTGATTGTTATAGATTTCCACTGTGGATAATTTCATTTTTGAAGCCAACCGTAACACAACGAACCCACCAGCAATGACTATTAAGAAACCCAAAAGCATAGACACAATGCTGCGGCGATTCTTATCCAATTTTGTTTTGGGTAAATAAAAATAAATAAGAATCAAGCCCGCCGCAACTACGCCCATGAGCGCAACTGTCCAGAAGTCAAAAGATTGTTTGTAAGGCTCGAATGTAAAAAGTGGTTTATCCATATTTATTATTGATTATAGGTTAATGGTTATTGCTATTAGTTATTTTTGCGCTAAGTAACGAATAACCAAATAACGAATAACCAATAACCAATAACAATTAACTGTAAACGAGATTTTTTTTTGTTAAAACAATCAATACCTTTGCTTTTCGGATTAAAAAAAATTGAAAGTAAAATATTATGAGTGATTCTGAACAAAACGAGGCCCCTCAGTATTTTGGGCAAAATATCCTTGACGAACCCGCCAAAGAGGCACTACCCCTATCCAATAAAAAATCGCCCTTTTTGATTCTCCTAATTTTGAGTTTTCTGGTTTTGGGCGGCATTTTAGTATCAACCGGTTTGACCTTTGCCGTAGGCTATGGTTTGGGTTATGATGCGATTCAGATGCGCAAAGTCTTGGGCGGCGATGCGACGGCGGCTGATGCCACATTTCTACGGCTTGCCCTTTTTATGCAGCATCTTTTCCTCTTTTTCTTTCCTGCGGCTATCACTTTGTGGATTTGCTATAAACAAAAAGCGTTGGAAGCGGCGGCATTAGATAAGAGGCCCCTCAGTATTTCAGTCGTTTTGGGCGTGTTTTGGTTAATAGTGAGTATGGGTTTTATTCAATATTCCTATCAAATTAATAAGGCATTTCCGTTGCCCAATTGGATGATGGCAAATGAGGATAATGTCAAGAAAACGATGGATACTTTGTTTTCCTTAAAAGGTTTTGCGGGGGCATTCGTCAATACCTTATTAATAGGTGTGATGCCCGCCATCAGTGAAGAATTGCTTTTTAGAGGGGTTATTCAAAGGCAATTGGGGCGACTTTTGCACAACGACCACGCACAAGTGTGGATAACTGCGGCTATTTTTAGTGCCATTCATTTTCAATTTCAAGGCTTTCTGCCTCGAATGATTTTAGGGGCTTTGTTGGGTTATATGTTGGTTTGGTCACGCTCGTTGTGGGTGCCCGTTGCAGCCCATGCGTTCAACAATGGCATCCAAGTTTTGGCGCTTTATGCCATGAATATGAAGCCTGAAGACATGGAAAAATTGGAAGAAGGTAAGGATATTCATTGGACCATCGGTGGTGCTTCTTTGATGATTATGTTGATTGTGGGGAAGTATTTTAGAGAAAAACATGAGAAGGAATTTATGCCTAAAACGACAAACACAGAAGGTACTTAATTGAAATTAAAAACGAAATATCAATTCATTCGCAGAGGTTTTCTGTAAAAATAATGTGTCGTTGCGAGGAGGTACGACGAAGCAATCTGTTGAATATCGCACAATTTCTTTCGTCAAAATTAAAATACTCAGTTAAATTAATGAAGGGATTTCAAGGTAAAATGAACAGATTGCTTCGTCGTACCTCCTCGCAATGACACCAATTATCTACAAAATTAAACAACAATCTATTATGACAGTTTTTCAAACAAGGGCTTTGAGTGCAGCAGTTTTCGGCATCGTGATGATGGTGGGGTTGTTTTGGAATCAAGTCTCTTTTATATCTTTATTCTTTATCATTTCATCGGGTTGTCTTTGGGAATTTCTTAAACTCAATTTAGAACCCAATATTTTAAGAAGGAATGTTTATTTTATAGTTGGTATTTGTTTGAATGCTCTACTTATTTTTTACGTTCTTAATTGGAATACTTTAGGATCATGGAATCTTAATACAGCAATTGGGTGGAACGGTCTATTTCCATATTTGACTTATTTATTAAGCCCCTTCTTATCTACAATTATTACTTTACCATTTTTATTTTTAATATTAGAATTATTTTTAAAAGCAGAAAAACCCTTTCAAAATATAGCTACTTTTCTAACTGGAATTGTCTATACTTTAATTCCATTCAGTTTAATTCAAGCTTTTATACTATCATCGAATAAAGCTTTTTCATTAGAGGGTATTTTTAGTGGATTTGCTGGTTTTACCCCCAACATCGTCGCAGGTATGCTCTTCCTCACGTGGGCAAACGACTCATTCGCCTACATCATAGGCTCACGCATTGGCAAAACGCCGCTTTTTCCACGCATTTCACCTAAAAAAACGTGGGAAGGTACAATTGGTGGTGGCTTGATGTGCATGGTGACGGCAGGCGTGATTAGTCTGTTTTTTAAGGAATTAAACATCATAAATTGGATAATCGTTGGGGGCATTGTGGCGGTGTTTGGCACGTTGGGCGACTTGGTGGAAAGCATGTTGAAACGCAGCGTGGGGGTGAAAGATTCGGGGTCAATTATGCCAGGGCATGGTGGCTTTTTGGATCGGTTTGATGCGTTTATGTTTATCATTCCGTTTGTATATGCTTATTTATTATTTGTTAGATAATGATTAATTCTACTTCATCTCTCTAACAATCTGAAATATTTACTCACTGTTTTGCCTTCGGCAAAAGGCGTGCTTGAAGTAATTTTTTTTGGATTGATTGTATTTTATAAAGAAAATTTTCAATTTTTCTTTATAAAATACAATCAATCCGTTTAGTCCTTTTCCTTTTTAAAATGCTAATGTTAAATTTATAATTTATATTGAATAAAAATACCCCCTCAGTATTTTCGGGTTTGGGTTGATAAAACTACCTTTGCATTAATATTTTATCCAAATTGTTGTTTACAAAATATTTAACTCATTGATAATCAAATATTTATGTTAAGAATCCACAAAGAAGGTGTAATGATGCTATTGGGCATGGCGGTCATTTTGACGGTTATTGGCGGTTTGATTTTTTGGTTGGCCCCCTCAGTATTTCCTTATGCTGCCATATTTTTTATCGGTTTATTTCTAATAGTGCTTCAGTTTTTTAGAAATCCCAAACGCCCTATCGAGGCTTTTGATGACAATGTTGTGTATGCTCCCGCAGATGGAAAAGTAGTTGTGATTGAGGAAACCGTAGAGACCGAATATTTCAAAGATAAACGCATTCAAGTGTCTATTTTTATGTCACCGACCAACGTGCATGTTAATCGTAATCCGATTGGTGGCATCGTCAAGTTTTTCCGTTATCACGAAGGCAAATATTTGGTGGCGTGGCATCCGAAAGCATCCACCGAAAACGAGCGTACAACGGTGGTGATTGACAATGGAAAAAGCCAAGTTTTGTTCCGCCAAGTGGCGGGTGCTTTGGCAAAACGCATCATTGCCTACGTGAAAGAAGGCGATGCCGTGACCCAAGGAGCAGATATGGGCTTCATCAAATTTGGCTCACGGGTAGATTTATATTTGCCTTTGGATGCTGAAATTAATGTAAAAATTGATGATATGGTGCAAGGTAATTGGACGGTGGTGGCTCGGTTGAAATGATGAGTGGTCCCTCAGTATTTTCAACAAAAGAGGCAACTTTCTTATCGAAAGTTGCCTTTTTTTGTTAAAATCACTCAATTATGAAGCTCGATTTGAAAATTATCTACAAAAAGTGTGTTCGAGGTTGTGTTCCAAATATAAGCTGAAATATTGTCCGTTTCTTTTGTGTTAGCAGGAATTTTCACATAAAACCATAGATAACCCCATTGCTTAGGTTGCCCGCCACGAATGCCCCAAGTGTTCTGAATTTTATTTTCGATAGACATAGCTGTCCATTTACGTACTTTTTCACCTCGCATGATTTGGACGACAATACTTGTTTTATCATACAGGTTTAAAACATCAATTGCAGGTGCGTAAAACCAACCTTTAACTTTTAGCCACTTATATCCGTTAGCTTCTTTACCCGTCAAATTCACGGTCGGCCCAAAACTATTCGGCTTCACTTCACCCGCATATTTGCCCTCAAACACGGGCGATTGGGTATATGATTGATGCGTAGTGTCTTCAAAATTATTTGATAAAAGGACTTTGCCCAATGTTGTTTCAGTCGGTAAAGGTTGTTTTTC
>JAYTMW010000215.1:0-6898 GCA_043728105.1 Saprospiraceae bacterium
GGGTTAGTAAGATCTCCAATTTGATCAGGAAAAACCAATTTGCTCCAATCCAGATTGGATTGAATAAAGCCAACTTCAACACCCAATCGTGTGGTCAAATGTTGATTAATGCTTACTTTATAAGAGTAATCAATGTTCGTGTAGGTCTTTTTGTAAATGCCTTGACCCGCATCATCAGCCATGATGCTGAATCCAATGCCACTATTCAAGCCCGACAAATGTTGGTCGTAGCTTGCAGCAAAGGTAGAATACGCTGCCCCGCTGCCATTGAAAGCGGGATATTGCATCCTATAATTTAGAGCTATAAATGGCGCAAAAGCATTACCCGCAAAGGCAGGATTTAGTTGCAATGGCGAAGCAAAAAACTGACTGAACACAGGGTCTTGCGCAAAAACTGCACTACCCCTCAGTATGATGAAACCCAAAATCAGAACAATACGTAATTTTTTTATCATGGAAGTGTTCTTTGAAAATCCGAGAAAACGATACCTTTACATTTCTATAAAAAATTTATGCAAAATATGTTAAATATGGCTTATGCTTACAATACAAGCTTTTCTTTAACGTTTTAGTAACAAATAAAAAATATTTTAGTTTTACAAATACTTTTTGCCATATTCCGTAACCTATCACTGTAAATATAAAAAGTTGGGCAATATATGAAAATTATTTTTACAACACTGTTGAGCTTGCTGAGTTTAACGTTTGTTTTCGGTCAAAATACTTTTACCATCAGTCGTTCTATTGAATGGCTCGAAAAACCGCTTGTTCATGATTTGACAAATGGTAGAAATATTAGAGAATTACCCAACTTCAATGGAGCTGTTTTTGGTAACAGTTCTACTCCTACTCTACCCTTTTTCACTTATCGCTTTCCTGTTAATTCGCAGGGTGATATTTCCGTTGAAATAATTAATCCTCAATATGCCCCCCTCAGTATTAAATCGGATAGAGACCATAATAAACTTATTGAGAATATTGAACCCAATGGATTTGTAACGCAAGAAAGGGATAAATATTTTGGAAATATCAAATTCGTTCCCATCAGAAAATCTAACAGTGGTCTCGAAAAACTCATTCAGTTTGATTTAAAAATAACATTTCAACCAAAATCAAAAATAACTTTCAGGGGGCCAACTGGCACACGTGAATCTGCCTTGAAAGATGGTGACATATATAAGGTGTCTATCAATGAAACAGGCATGGTAAAAATGGACTACGATTTTTTGAAAAATCAATTAAAAATTGCCAATATTGACCAAATTGACCCTCGAACAATTAAAATTTATGGAAACGGCGGTGGTATGTTGCCCGAAGCCAATGCTGAAAAACGGGCAGATGATTTGACAGAGAATGCCATATTTATCTCGGGTGAAGAAGATGGAAAATTTGACGCTTCGGATTTCATTTTGTTTTATGGCGTGGGGGCAGATAAATGGATCTATGATGCCTCGGCAAAAGAATTTAATCGCCCAAAAAATATTTATGATGATAAGAGTTATTATTTCGTAAAAATAAGTGGTGGTAATGGAGCAAGGTTGCCCGTTCAAAACAGCATTTCTAACACCGCTTATGCTACTTCTACTTTTGATGATTTTGCTCGTTATGAAGAGGATAAAGTCAACCTTTTGGCGAACCAACGTTGCAACTGTACGCAAGGCTCGGGCAAAATGTGGTTTGGCGATTTTTTCTCAAATGCCGCTTCTGAAAAATCTTTCAATGATAAATTATCTTTTACTAACGTAGTTACTACTGAGCCAGCAAAAGTAAAAGCCATTTTCGCAGGCCTTTCCACCGATAATACAAGTTTTAATTTGAACATAGCGGGTCAAGTTTTTACGGAATCTATTTTTAATTCTGGTGGAATACCCGAAGAAGATGATATTGCTAAATTAGGTGTCATAAACACAGCTTTCACGCCTAATAGTGATAATTTAAACATCAGCATAAAATATCCAGCATCGGGCAATGGAGAAGGTTATTTGGATTTTATTCAAGTCAATTTGCGCCGTCGTTTGACGCTCGTTGGGGCTCAATTGGCTTTCAGAGATATTAAATCATTGAGCGCACTTTCTACAAATTATCAACTCAGTAACACCAATGCAAATATTGTCGTGTGGGACATCACTAACGCACAAAAGCCTAAGAATCAACAAGTTACGCAGAGTGGAAATACTTTAATTTTTGGCGTAAATACTGAGGGGGTACTTCATCAGTTTGTGGCTTTCGATAAAAACGGAGGCTTTCAAAAGCCTAATGTGGTTGGTAAAATTACCAATCAAAACTTGCATGGTATTGATGATATTGACCTGCTTATTGTGTATCATAAAGATTTTGAAAATGCAGTTAAATCCCTCGCAGAACATCGCCGCACCGTCTCTGGGCTTAAAGTTGAAACGGCTGAGTTGAGTCAAATTTACAACGAATTTGGCAGTGGCGCACTCGACCCTACGGCGATTCGTGACCTTGCAAATATACTTTATAATCGTACAAAACGATTCAAATATATGCTCTTGATGGGCGATGGTTCTTTTGATTATAAAGGCTTGGCAAATAAGAACGCAACGGGTTTGCAAAAGAGCGATTTCGTACCCGTGTATGAAAGAACATTCAGTTTGAGTGGTTTAAACTCGTTTCCAAGCGATGATTATTACGCTTTGCTCTCAGATACTGAGGGGGGCGACGATTTGGAAGGTGATTTGGATATTGCCGTTGGTCGCATTCCTTGCAAAAGTGGCGAAGAGGCGGATGGTGTGGTCGCCAAAATTTTGAATTATGACAACAAAAAAACGTTTGGTGATTGGCGCAATAGAGCTCTTTTCATGGCTGATAATGGAGACGGTGCGCTTCATTCGGATGCGGCAAATGGCATTGCGGACCAAGTTATCAACAGAAATAAGAACTTAAATGTTGATAAACTCTATATTGACGCATTTCCTCTCGAAGTATCCGCCGGTGGTACTCGTGTGCCTACATTGAATGAAGCTATTTTTCAAAATCAGTTTCAAGGCGTTTTAACCATGTGTTATTTGGGTCATGGTGGGCCAAAACGCTTGGCTCAAGAGGCCATCATCACCCGTGAAGACATGCAAACTTGGCGCAATTTTGAAAAATTACCCATTTTTGTAACGGCTACTTGTTCCTTTTCAGGCTATGATAATCCGAAGGAAGTAGTGGCTGGTGAAGAGGCAATTTTAAATCCGAAAGGTTCTATGGTTGCTTTGCTTTCAACCGTAAGAGCCGTGTATGCAAGTTCTAATGAAACATTGACAAGAGCCGTGTTTGATACCATTTTTGGCAGACAAAACTTTAGAGGTCAAACGATTGGTGACGTAATAATTGAAGCAAAAAACAGCACTCGCACGGGCGACAACGGGAACAAATTTACCCTCTTGGGCGACCCTTCCATGCGCATTGCACTACCTCGTTTTAGCATTAGCACAACCAAAATGAATGGGCAACTCGCTAACTTAAAACCTGATACATTAAAAGCCTTACAAAGGGCTACCATCGAAGGCGTTTTATTGGGCGATGATGGAAAAATATTAAGTAATTTCACTGGTACAATCTATCCAACAGTTTACGATAAAACATTGATTGTCAAGACCTTAGGTCAAGACCAAAGCAGTCCAGTAAGAAATTTTAATATTCAACGAAACATCATTTTTAAAGGTGCTGCATCGGTCACGAATGGCGTTTGGAAGTTCTCATTTGTTGTGCCAAAAGACATTGATTATGCTTTTGGACAAGGCAAAATAAGCTACTATGCCACCAACAATGAGACCGACGCAACAGGTAGTTTTGAGAATTTTATAGTGGGAGGAACAGACCCCTCAGTATCAGCCGATAATTTGCCGCCCGTAGTTCAAGTTTTTATGAATGATGAGAAATTTGTACAAGGTGGCATCACCGATCCTAACCCAACTTTGCTCGTAAAACTGAGTGATGACAATGGCATAAATGTGGCTGGCACAAGCATCGGGCATGACTTATCTGGTGTTTTAGACGAAAATAAAAATAATCTAAAACTGAATAATTTTTATGAAGCGGTAAAAGATGACCCTTCAAAAGGTGTGGTGAGATACCCCCTCAGTAAATTAGCTCTTGGCAAACATACAATAAAAGTGAAAGCATGGGATATTGCCAATAACTCAGCGGAAGGTTACACAGAATTTATTGTTGCTACGGATGCCAAAGCGGCTTTAGATCATGTATTGAATTATCCCAATCCTTTTTCAACCAATACGAAATTTCAATTTGAACACAATTTGACCAATCAAAACTTAAAAGTTCGAGTTAGCGTATATTCCGTAAGTGGGCGATTGGTGAAGACTATTGATGAAGATATAATGGCAGAAGGCTATCGCATCACAGACATCAGATGGGATGGCAAAGATGACTTTGGCGACGATTTGGCGAGGGGCGTTTACCTCTATAAAGTGAAGGTGACGGGTAAAGATGATAAAGGAAAAAAGACCCAAGCGGAAAGCGAATTTGAAAAATTAGTGATTTTGAAATAAATTTTTTAAACCAAAAATATATACATTCAAAATAAAACATATTCTTAATTCATTAAAAATCAAATCGTTATAAATTTTTAAAAAAAATATTGAAAATATAACCAAATTTAAAATACTATTATTCTGACAAGTAACGTTAAACAGGGTAATTTTGAATCTATAAAAAGTATTTTTGCGTTCTTATTTAAACTTAAAACAGATAAAATTGATATTTCATATTTACAAGACAATGAAAAAAATGAACAACATTCTTCGACTTATTGCATTATTGTTTCTTATTTCTAACACAACCCAAGCCCAAGTGAAGGGCGGTTGTAGTCAAGGTTATAATGTCATTACAGGACAACCGTGTTCTGGGCCGATTCGCACAGCCGTTCCTTTTCTCCTCATCAATCCAGACGCTCGCTCAGGTGCGATGGGTGACGCAGGAATTGCCAACGGTTCTGATGCCAACTCAATCCATTTCAACGCTTCAAAGTTAGCATTTGCAGAACAAAATTTTGGTGCGTCTTTAACTTATACTCCGTGGTTGAGAAATCTTGGAGTCAACGATATTTACCTCGCTTATGCTACGGGTTTTTATAAATTTGGCAACAAAGCAAAACAAGCTGTGGGCGTAGGTTTACGTTATTTCTCGCTTGGTTCTTTGGAATGGACTGATTACAATGGCAATTCATTGGGTCAAGGCACGCCCCGTGAGGTTGAAATAGCGGTTTCTTACTCACGCCAATTGAGTGAAAACTTGGCAGTGGGTGCAACGGGAAAGTATATTTATTCCAATCTTGCAACGGACCAATCAGTGGGAACAGATCCTATTCAATCGGGTGTTTCTGGTGCTTTCGATTTCTCTTTGACTTATCGCAAGCCTTTTAAAATGGCGGCAGGCAAATCTAATTTAACGATTGGTGCTTCCATCAAAAACGTTGGTAACAAAATTACATATCTTCGTACTGCCGATTTTTTACCGACTAATTTAGGTATCGGTGGTGCTTGGGAAATGCCATTTGACCAATATAATTCAATTGTATTTGCACTCGATTTCAATAAACTACTTGTTCCTTCACCTGACAATGCAGGGAAATGGAGAGATAAAAGTGTAATTTCAGGCGTGTTCAGTTCGTTTGGAGATGCAGAAGGTGGATTCAGTGAAGAAGTAACAGAAATCAACACTTCTTTCGGTATTGAATATTGGTATGATAAACAATTTGCAGTTAGAGCGGGTTATTTTTACGAACCAGTAGGCAAAGGCGGTCGTCAATATTTTACTGTTGGTTTGGGTTTAAAATATAGCATTTTGGGTATCAATTTGTCTTATTTAGTGCCTACTTCAAGCGCTCGTGGGCCTTTGGATAATACATTGAGATTTTCATTGATGTTTGATGCTGCATCTTTTAGAGACACTGACAGCGAAAATAACTGATAATTGATAGCTTGAACAATTGATTTTAAGCTATCAAACCAATGATATTCACAAAAATCCCGAGTTTTAAATAATTCGGGATTTTTTTTTCTTAAAATCAACCAAAATGCTTCAAAGAACGTAGTTAAAGTTTAAATTGTAATTATAAAAATTTGTAATTTTGCGAATATAAAAATTCCCAATAAATTTTATTTAACCATTAGACAATATGACTATTTGTTTTTTGTCAATATTCACCACAATTGAAAATGAAAAATATTTTAACACTCGTTTTTATACTTTTAGGGTTAAGCTCTTTGGAAGCTCAAATTGTAAATGGCTCTGACACACTCTACGGCAATGAGTGGATTAACTATACCCAATCCTATTTCAAAATACCTGTTTCAGAGGATGGTGTTTATCGTTTAGACAATACTGCACTTCAAGCAAGTGGCGTACCCCTCAGTATTTTAGCCGCAAATAGACTACGTATATACACTCGTGGGCGTGAAATACCTATTTTTACAACCACGGAAGGTATTATGACCACAGGTGATTTCTTAGAGTTTTTTGGTCAAAAAAATCGCTCAGAATTAGATGCGCATACTTATTTAGGTAAAAATCAATTGCTCAATCCAGAGTATAGTAACTTCACTGATACCGCTGCCTATTATCTCACTTGGCAAGATTTGCCATCATCTAAACGGTATATCAACCAATCAAACAACTTAGCAAATGCCCCCGCAGCGGACGCTTGGTTTTGGCATACAGAGCAGAAAGTATTTACCGAAAGTCCCATAAAAACGGATCTTGCATTACAAGGCGTATATATTCCTGAGTTTCAACATGGCGAAGGTTTTGGCAGCACTTTTAGTAAAGACTTTTCAACCATCATTACACCCCAATTCATTGCGTCGGGTCAAAAAAGTCAATTGGACGTTCGTTGGTCGGGTAATCAAGCTTCCGCTTCAAATACTCA
>JAYTMW010000216.1:0-1669 GCA_043728105.1 Saprospiraceae bacterium
ATCAGCACTGAGCCGCTTCGAGTGCGTTTTTCAAGGGCATATTTTTCTATAAAAACATTCGTTAAAGGTTTATAAAATCCAATAACGGTTCGTTGAGTCAGAAAATGTGGAAAAATAATCGCGCCCCATTCCCAATTGGTATAATGCCCAGCCATCACGATTGAATTGCCGCCGGCTCTATAATCATTGTGTAACAATTTGGGGTTGGTGAAAATATAGCGTTCAGACATTGTTTTTTCGCTCACACTGAATCCCTTGATGCTTTCCAATAAAATATCCGTCATGTTTTTATAAAACTTACGGGCTATTTCTTTAATTTCAAGGTCTGATTTTTCAGGAAATGAGTTTTTTAAATTAGAATAAATAACTTTATAACGATATTTTAAGACATTAAAAAATAACCACGCCAGACCATCAGATAAGACATAAAGCATCCTAAAAGGTATCAAGCTAAAGATGAAAACAGCGAATCGAAAAAACAAATATCCAATATATTGCATTGTATAATTTTGATGATTTGACCAATATTTAATGTGCAAATTTATACTTTCATCCTGTAAAATATGAAATTTATCTGTTTTTCTATATTCTTTTTCAAAATCATTTTTATCAATGCTCAAATTGATACCCCTCAGTATTTGACTGAAAAATTGACTCAAAGGCTCATTCAAAATATTGATAATGATTCTCTTAAAGTGAAAGCTATTTACGATTGGGTTACTTCAAATATCCAATACGACCGCGCTTTTCGCCGCCGCATAGAAGGCGATACAACCCTGACACAAGAGCCAGATTATGTAGTCGTTAGTAAAAAAGCAGTTTGTATCGGTTATTCTAAATTGATAAAAGAGATGTGCGGAATCGCTGATATTCAAGCTGTCATAGTAGATGGTTTCGTGAAAAACGAAGGGCATTTTGTAGAGAATGAAGAACACGCTTGGAACGCTGTAAAAATAAATAACAGTTGGTATTTGCTTGATGCGACTTGGGATGCAGACAATGGTTTTTTTTCAAAAAAATATTTCCTTCCTAACCCCTCAGTATTTCAAGAAAATCATTTGCCCCACGACCCATTGTGGCAACTCGTTACGCAACCTCTTGATTTTGATTGTTTTATAAATAATAAAAATTGTTTTAATGAAAACAAAACAGCGTTTAATTTCAAAGACAGCATAGCCGTTTGGGAAAATCTTGATTCAATGTCGAGAGCCTTTAACGAAGCAGTGAGGATTCTCAATTACAACGAAAAAGATGTCCACGCTATGCGACAATTAGCTGAATATTATTCTAATTCAGCGTTAGGTTTTTTTAAAAAATATGCTGAAATTCGACAAGCCGCGAAAGAAAGAAAGGGGACAATTCCTAAGCGAGATGATTTATTAATGCTGCTCAATGCCGCCGCTAATCACCTCGAAAAAGCGAAAGTGCAATATCAGCACATCCTCCCGTTTGCTAAACGCAATCGCTATACCGACGCTCATATAAATATAGAAGTGATGGATGAAAATTTGGCTAACATTGAATCGGAGAAACTTTATGTTCTAAAATATTTTAAAAATTGAATTCAATTCTAATTTATTCATAGGATTCTTTTGAAAAAATCTTAAATTTGTAAAAAATAACAATCATGGTCAGCTCTGCAATTGAAAATCAGACATCCATTGTCAAC
>JAYTMW010000217.1:0-1758 GCA_043728105.1 Saprospiraceae bacterium
TCTTTTATTACAGAACAAACAACGCTCAATTTCCAAACTGGTATTATCGGCTCTTGGCAATTAGTAGAAAAAGGCATTGAGACGGTACCCGACAATTCGGACAATTATCCTTTCGCCAATCAATCCTCAGAAAACAAAATGCCAACCACTATCAAATGGGAAAATGCCAAAGTTGATGAAAGTCAAGATTTCAGACAAAACGGCGAATACAATTGCTATTTAAAAAAGCAATTGGGATGTAAAGGCACCTACAGAATTTCTAATGAAGGTGAATTAGATATCAACAGCAATTGCCAAAATAATTCGGTCAAAATTGCTGGACTGACAACCATTTTTCTAACAATTAAAGATGGGAATAACTATTTTAAGTATCGCAAAATAGATTAATTGAGTACCGTTCGCACGCGGTTTATACATCAAGAAAAATCCCTCAAAAGTTATTAGAGATTTGTTTATTTGATAAGCTTTGATGGAGCCGCAGAATAATAGGGTTTTTAATTGAAAATCTGTGTTAAGCTGCGGTTTTTTTTGAATTGAACATCACATTATTGTTAACCCTTAGGAACGTGAAATAAATAAAAGCACAGATTAAGCTGCAATTCTGTAGTTTAGTTCAGGTATAGTAGGATGTCTTTGAATTCTTTTTTCATCGACTTCATTTTTATCTGTTTTTATTCCTGTTTGATATTCCTTCACGTGTATTCTGACGACTACCTTTAATCCTTGGTTGGTTGATGTTTTCTCAATAAGTGTTTTTACGAATTCATAATCTTTAAACATTTGTCCACTCATTGCTTGATGGACGTGACAAAATAGGCGATGCTCAATGGGATTCCATTTTGAGGCATAAGGCGGATAATGAGCGACTATAATATCAATGCCTATTTCTTTTGCGAAGGCTTGTAATTCTTTCTTAAAAGCATGGTGTCTATATGAATTACCGCCGCCAGCGTCACATAAAAGTAATAAATTACGGGCATCTGGATAGTCATTCATACCAAAATTAAACCACCACCAACGGAGATTATCCACGATAAAAGCGGCTGTTTCACTGCTACTACCGATGGTGATAAAGCCTAAGTTTTTTTGTAAATCGAAAATACCGTGCGGTATTACTTTACCTTCGCCTAAATGAGAATAATCATGGTCGTATGACTCCTGAGAACCGCCTTGACTATAGCTTTTACCGTCTCGATAAAGTGTGCCTAAACGCTCTTTTTTCTTACAATCTATACTTAAAACAGGGCTTTTGAGTGACATAATAAGCACTAAATTAAAGATAATTTTGAATTGAACATCTCTGTTTGCATAGACACCGGTTGCTAAAGTCTTATGGATTTTTCGATAGCGAAAACCCAATCCAAACAGTTCACGTTTAATAAAACCATGACTAAATAGAACACCGTATTGAGTAAAATAAAGCGCAGCAATTTCTTTGGGCTTTAAATGTATCCAATACACATCGGGATTAGTCGGACTACCCGCCTTGTGTTGATTGATTAAGGCGTGAAGTTGGGCTTGGCTATTGGGATAATGGACTGTTTTTTTTTCCGACCACCCCCAGGACGCCGTTGTTTATCAGTAGGCAGTGGCGCAAATAATTCAGGTTTGGTCAATTCATCAATAGCTCTTTTAAGCGTCTTCTGATGAATATTAAATAATCCAGTGATGTACTTTTTACCCCCATGACCCAATTTTAGAGCCTCAACTGCTGCGTAATGACGTTGATCTCGTTCTTTCAAATTAGAATAAAAAGTG
>JAYTMW010000218.1:0-3239 GCA_043728105.1 Saprospiraceae bacterium
TTTACGATAACCCCATAGAGGTGATAAAATTGACGGTTCCGTTCAACCGGAGTTTCATTGTTGGCTTTTCAAGCCCAACGAAACTCTAGCTGTTGTGCGATCGTTCATTTTTTTAAGTTGTCCATTTTGTTGTTATGGATTTGAAATCCACCATGTCAAACCATTCATTTTTCCACTTTTCAAGATAGGGTATGTCATTGGAAGATGGTTCGTGTTCACACCTGTCAATTTTTACAATTGAGGGCATTACAGTCGCCTCACCAATTAACAATGCTTCTCCTGATTGCAAAGATGGTAGAATGTCTGTTACCGAACCAAGTGTGTCAGGCAACAAACGCTTTACATAATTTTGGTCGTCTGGATTTGTAAGCCTCATTGCTATAAAGTTATTGCATTGAGAAAATATTGTTTCTGACAATTCAGACGGTCGCTGACTAATTATAGCTAATGAAATTCCATATTTTCTTCCCTCTTTAGCTATCCTTTCTATTGACGCTCTTGAAGATTTGAATCTTGCTAGGTCGCTTTTAGGAACATATTTATGGGCTTCCTCATAAACTAATAAGAGAGGCATATCATTGTCTCCATTTTGTTTTTTGTAGTAATATGAATAATCAAATAATAGACGAGAAATCAATGAAACAGTAATGCTTAAAACTTCAAATGGGACGCCACTTAGGTCGACGATTGTAACATTCGATTTTGAGTTATTTCTTGTGACAGGTTTGTAATCATAACCCAAAAACTGCCGTAAAGTATCTTCAAATGATATCTCTTTGCTCTTATCTCCGAATAGAAACTGTCGAAGTCTTGGAGAGTTGATTTTGGTATTTAATCTTGAAACAAATTTATCAATTGAACCATCGCAGTAAGGACCTTTAGAAATACCGTGTCCTCTATCTTTGCTTTCTCTGCGAGGAGATACATAGGTATAGATTTTTGTAAAATAATGCTGAATTTTTTTTGCTTCTGAATCAAATGTAATAGAACCATCACTAAATTGGATATTTAGGTCATCTTCACTGTGCCTTGTTTCTTTACGAAGATTTTGAAGACAGTTTAAGATTTCGTCAATATCAAATTTTAAAGGACTGTCAAAATATACTTTTGTTTCTTCTGAGTTTTTTAGGATTTTATTTTCGGTGATAAGATTTCTTAATAGAGAAGACTGGTTGTAATTGTTATTATCGCCCGATTCTAAAAAAAGTTCTTCTAATTCATCAGCATTTAATAACCAATATGGAAGAACTAAATCGTCAATGTTAATAATATTTGCTTCTGGAAATGCTGAAGCATATTCAGAATGAATGTCAAATATTACAATATGTGAATTGTTTAAACCATTAAAATCTGATTTTCTTTCTTTTGTTGCATTCTGCAAAACCTTTGCCGTGGTATGAGATTTTCCCGAGCCTGTTGAACCAACAATTGCAAAATGCTTATTGAAAAATTTATTTCCGTTTACAGGAACTTCAATTCTGTCTTTTGGAGATTGTGCTAGCTCAGCAAAACAAAATCTTTCATATTTATTTTCTTTACTACCGCTTGAATATATTGCTCGAATATCTTCTGTTGATGCTTTTGTTGCCTCTTTAGGAGGCAAAGCAATAGAATCACCACCACGTCTGAAATTACCGTCTTCGATTGTTCCAAGTGGATTTGCTTCAATAATATATTTTCTATCGCCTCCGTTTTCATTTTTACCATTGTCGGTAACTTCAATTAAAAAACTTTCAATTATAGCTATTAGCTTAATTGATGAATTCTCATTATCTGCTATTTGAATATAAGAGCCAACCTTTAATTGCTCAGTTCCTTTGAAAGCATTTAAATCATCGATTTTTATTTTCACTTTGTTAGGTAAGACTGCAATTACCTCACCATTTGCTCTTGTTTCTGCCATTAGATTATGTTTTTAATATCTTCGATTTCTTCAATTTCAATTTTTATGTGCTTTTCATTAAAAAGAATAGGTGATGAGCTATCAATAAAGAATTGATATACTTCTCCTGTTCTATCCAAATTATTCAATAGATTCTCAAGGTCTTCTTGCTTATTAATAAATTTAAAGAACAACCTATTGGAAAATGTAGGGCGTATATTTATGCTTTTTACATTAAAAGGTGCATTCAAAAAGTCATAACCATCGTTAATTAGATATCCATCTTTTTGTAGGTCTGTTTTTAGTTTAACTAAAACGCTTTCTAGTATTCCATTGAAATATATAAAAGGAACAAACCTATCAGTATTGGGAATAATATTTGATTTGTTTTTGCTCCATTTGGTTTTTAGCAATAGAACAATTTCTTTTAATAATTTAACTTCAACTTTAGGATTAACTTCAATAATAAATATCCTATCAAACGGCTCTGTATTTAGCGAAGTTTTAAAGAACAATTTATTCAGATTTTTTAATTGTTTCTCTTTTGCAACTATTTCAATGTATGCTGATTTAAATATTAATTTTTTACCATTAGATATAATTTCATCAATTTCACTTTTTGATGTTTTTCTTTTTGAATTTATAGACGGTGGATGGTTCGTAACAATATCCAACAAGTTACTAGAAATTATTGAATAGTAGATTTCTGCTTCTTCATCTGTTTTTGAGTATGCGGATTTAATTTTTTGAATTACTTCCTTGTATTGATTTTCAAAATCGTCTGCATATATAAGTGTAAAGGATTTAATAAAATCAGTTTTATCAGCTATAGAAAACTTTTTAATTTTTCCAAGAATAGAGTCAAGTTCAGAAACGGATAAATTATTTTTTGATGGAGAAATACCCTTCAAGTATATAAAAAGTATAAATTTTTTGGTTCTATTTTTTAAAAATTGTTCGATAAGTAATACTAATGGTTTTTTGATTTTCTGCTTTTGTTCAGGTGCAGTATATTCAGTATTATGATACTTTACTTGAACCAAATAATCGTCAAATCCATAGTCTTGAAGCTGTTCGATTTCAATTGTTTTGGTCGGGTTATTGAACAATTCTAAGATAGTCCTGTCAAACTGAAATTTATATCCTCTAAGTGCTATGTATGCTCCGTCCATTCGTTAAAATATTTTAGTCATAGATTTTGATTCAAATCTTTAATTTTTGCACTGTTGCCAGAGAATGTCGCACAACTAGTAAATATACGAAAGTTCTTGCGTTTTTAACATTTTTTTATGTTGATTGCACTTTCAAATATTTATCAAAAATAGGATTATTTTTTTAGATACAAGCAATTCTTAAT
>JAYTMW010000219.1:0-1911 GCA_043728105.1 Saprospiraceae bacterium
TTGGATGATAAAAATACCGACGAAGTGATTCAACTCCTTGAAAATCAAGCGGCTGAAGTGGGTGCTACTCTCCTTATCGTGACGCATGATGCGCGTTTAAAAAATTATTTTAAAAATCAAATTGAGATACGTTAACCCAAAAGTAAAACGCCGATTCGGGAGGAAGTCGGCGTTTTTGGAAATAATAGCGTCAAAGCATTAAAAAAAATTTAAGCCAATAACGCCAGCATCATTTCGGCAAAATCATCCGAAGGACGCGGTAGATCGGTGTTTGGGACGCAAGCGTCTAACTTTAAACTAACTAAATTGTCATCTTTTAAAACTAACTCCACACTAATTTGTGCAAACTCATCTCCGAATTCAGCTTGTGGCTTCACTACGTGGCGATGAATTGTTTCATTCCAATAACCACGACCAAAAACGCGCGTATCCGACAAAGAAACGCGATAATTTGCTTGTAAAAGCCGTTCTTTCAGATAATTGAAAAGGTGACGCACCGAATTATCTGAAAAGCGGGTCAAAGCAGGATGCAACCTAAATCCTTTAGAAGAACTTGTGACGAAGAAGTCAATCCCATCGTGCGTGTTGTTAGGAGAGGATTGATGTGCCATTAATTGGTCACGCAACCAATTGAGCATAGCCGCTTGTGTAGGGGCATCTTTCCATTGTTCGTAATCTGTGATTTCATTGTTTGTGAGTTCAAGGGACTGTTCCATCAAAGGCTCAGTAGCGATTAGTTCAGGATTACGATTGAATTTGTTTTTAAAGTGTAAAAAAATGTCTGTCATGAGCCTAAATTAAATTTGCTTTTCAGCGGTGAAAAAATTGATGTTCAAGGATGATAATAATTAAGACGAAAGTTTATAGGATTATAATTTCTAATGTTTCATATTTTTAAAATAAAATCAACGAAAACTGTTATGGGATATAATTTGAGGCGAAGACATTTTTAATAGAAATGGACGCTACAAATCTTTTCACACATCAAAGAAATATACAATTTCTTAATTTTGTACAAACGTTAAACTTTCGTTAACATCTTTAACTTCTCGTTTGCACTTGCATTATTACTTTGACGTACAAAGTTGCAAAAAGATTCACAAAGCATAACATATTTTAGTTATATATTAAATTTTTAACATTTCATAATTGATTGAAAATCAGCATTTTATTAAAAATAGCGTCAAAAATATTATTTTTTGAAATGAAATTTTTTTATTAAAATATGATAATAAAAATTGCTTTTTTGATATTATTCCTCATCCTGAAATTTAACAAATTCTTTTTTTTTGCATGAAATACTGAGGGGGCGCAGCGAAAAAAAAAGTGTACAAATATGTTTGTACACTTTTATAACATTATATTTAAAACTGTTTATTTTGTAAATGGATTGGAGTATTTCTCCTCTTTCACGAACGTCTCATCGGTCAGAACTTTAAAGAACGCCATCAAATTATCCTTTTCAGTTTGAGACAGAT
Source organism: Saprospiraceae bacterium (assembly GCA_043728105.1). Taxonomy (GTDB): domain Bacteria; phylum Bacteroidota; class Bacteroidia; order Chitinophagales; family Saprospiraceae; genus JAAFJT01. The sequence goes on from JAYTMW010000219.1 coordinate 1,479, forward strand.
TAAGTGTTTTAAAATCGGTACCGCCCCTACCAACACCACAATTCCAACAACCAGGCGATGTAATAATACTATTGCCTCCATTGCCTTGCCATAAAAAGCCGCGCAAAAAGAATGAAAGATTTGAATGATTTTGAACACCAGTATTATAATGCTCTATAACATCTTCAAGCGTTTTGAATCTACCATCGTGCATATATGGTGCTGTGAGGGCAATATTGCGTAAAGTAGGAACTTTGAATACACCATTTGAAACGTTCTCGCCTGTTCGTGAGCCAATACCATTGTCTTTATAATTCATTTCAAGCCCAATATTGGCACCACTGCCATTGTTCAAGTCATTGCCGTTGTGACAACCCGAGCAATGAAGTTTATTGAAAAATAGGTTCCAACCGTCTGTTTCGTTTTGAGTCAGCACACCCCAATTGCCATTGCG
>JAYTMW010000220.1:0-2046 GCA_043728105.1 Saprospiraceae bacterium
AAGCGTTCGTTATTAACCTGAATATTAAACTGTTCGTTTGTTTAAAGCACATCGTCCAGCTGCCGGAAATTTACGATAAACTGTTTGCGTAGATATTCTTATTCTTAGTCGCTTGATAATTTCTTTTTCATTGTATTTCTTTTTTCTTTAGATCATCTACTCCAATAAATGGTATTGCACCACTACCCGTAACCTGTGGCAGAATTCCGTTCCATTTATCAATCGCTTTGAGATTCGCCTCTATTTTTCTGAGCTCAATGAGGTCTGGTGATATATTCATTTTTTGTAATCGCAATGCCTCTGCCTCTGCTGTTGCTGCTGCAATTGTTTGTTCGGCCTCAATCTTAATTCTGTCCAGGTCTCGCTTTGCTTTTAAAGCATGTTGTTCTGCCGTTTGCTTTGCTTCAATGGCATCCATAAATACTTTTGAAAAACTGAATGTGACAATTGAAACCGCATCAACAGCAATGTTTGATGCCATGAGTTTTTCGCTGAGTGCTTCTTTCATAGCTGTGCTTACAGAAGGTCGCTTAGTTATAAGTTCTTCTGCCGAATACTTTGCCGATACAGCTTTGGTTACTTCTTGTATTGCTGGGTCAATAATCCGTTCTTTGAATTCTATCCCTATGGTTTGATAGACAACATTTGCCTTGTCGGGCATAATGTGATAGTTGAGTGCCACCGATAGGGTCACATCCTGTAAATCGGATGATGCTGATGATGCATCGGTTTGCGCTTTCTGAACCCTTACATCCATTAAAACAACTTGTTGCATTACAGGTATTTTGAAATGTAGTCCCTCATTCAAAACCTTATCCTGGACAGCACCAAAATTTAAGACAATACCTCTTTGACCCGCACCAATTTGAACCCACGGTTTGAATAGCAGTAGGACAATGAACATGACTGCAACAATAAATAGTGTCCTCCATGGCCCTTTCTTCAAGGCTTTCCGAATTGAATCTTCTGCATTACTTATATCTTGTATGTCCATTGTGTTTGGCTTTAATATTATTTGATTTTATTTTTGTTTTATTTATTGTTTTCAATTAATATGCTGCTTAAATATTGTATTTAATTGGCTACTCAGTGAAACTGACTTTGCCCGAAGAGATGTCGTAAAATGCCCCTACAATTTTCACACTACCGTTATTTACAAGGTCACTTAATACTGAACTTTCTTTTAGAATATCTGTGATGGTCATTCTGACATTGTTCTTTGCCGTTTCGTCTAGCATGATATCTGGATTTGATTTGTCGCCTGTTATTGCAGGTTTTATTTGATTAACAAGTTGCGTCAGGTTTCCTAATTCTGCATTGTCAACAGCACCTTTAACAGCACCGCATTTGTTGTGTCCCATCACCACAATAAGTTTTGTTCCTTTTATTTTGGTTGCAAATTCCATACTTCCTAGAATATTCGGGTCTTCTACATTACCTGCAACTCGGGCAACAAAAATATTTCCAATGCCTTGGTCAAAAATAATTTCTGGTGGAATTCGTGAATCAAGACAAGAAAGAATTAAGGAGTGTGGATGCTGGTCAGATTTTGTAAGCTCAATCTGCTCGTGGTAATTGATGTTTGTCAACTTTCCTCCAACAAATCGCTGATTTCCGTTTTTGAGTTCTGCTAGCGCCTCGGCAGGTGTGTTAATCGAAACTTCTTTATTTGCTGATGTTTGATTTTCTGCATGAGCAGTTTCGGTTTTATTTTGTCCACAAGAGGCACTGAGTATGCTTATGCAGAGCGTTGCTGTAATAATTTTGACAATTTTCATTTTAGTTTATTTCCGGCAAATATAGTAATAATATTGTAAAAGATAGTATTACTATCAAATAAATAATAATTACTTTTACAACGATTCAAAATTCACATAAAATCACAATATCTATGGAATTATCATTAAAAATTAAAATGAATGAAAAACTCTTTCTTCGCAACCCGGAAGAAACAGAGTTGGGAAGGGAAATTATACTGCACAGTATTGTTCTAATTCATAAAACGGGGTTTGAATCTTTCACTTTTAAAAAACTTGCTGAAAAAAT
>JAYTMW010000221.1:0-2063 GCA_043728105.1 Saprospiraceae bacterium
CGCAACTCGCTTTTTTATCCCACCCAAGGTTGGCTCGTTGAAGGGCAACTTTATACTGAGGGGTCTTACACGGGTAGTGATTTTAGTTATCAAAAGTTGGTGATTGATGCGTCAAAATATTACGAAATTGGCAAAAGTGTGTTGGCATTCAATGGTGTAGCGTCCTTCGCTACGAATGGTATTCCATTTCATCAGATGCCCGTGATTGGTGGCACTAAAAAAATGCGTGGTTATTTTGAAGGCACTTATCGAGATGCCAACCTTTTGATGCTGCAAACTGAATACCGCTTTCCGCTTTTTTGGCGATTGGGTGGTGTCGTTTTTGGCGGCATTGGTGAGGTCTCGGATAAGGCTTATAAATGGAGTTTGAGTAATATTCGCTACAATTTAGGCACGGGCGTGAGGCTCACTTTAGACAAAGCACAACGCATTAATCTTCGAGCAGATTTTGGTATTGGCTACAAATCGAGTGGATTTTATTTGACGATTGGGGAGGCGTTTTAATGACAAAATACAAAATAAAGTTTCCCTAAAAACGACTTAACACTTGAACGATGATTCATTTCATCCTATAATTTCTACAATTGATATAAAATTAACAACACTTTACTATATCAAACGTTAATTTTGTAGTTGTAAACAAAATTTAATTTCGTCATGAAAAATACCCGACTTTTTAGCCTTACTTTCATACTCACGCTTTTCTGTATTCATTTCAGTTTTGGACAAAATTTTACCGTCTCGGGCTACGTCAAAGATGAACGCTCAGGTGAGACCTTAATTGGTGTCAATGTTTTTAATAAAAAAGATATTGGACAAGGTTCTTCCACCAACACTTATGGTTTTTATTCCTTGACTTTGCCCAAAGGTGAATATACCCTCAAAGTAAGTTACGTCGGTTTTGCGGATAAAGAAATCACGTTGAATTTGACGGGTGATGTGCAACAAAACATCGAAATTACTGAGGGGGTCGCCTTGCAAGAGGTCGTTGTGACCGCTGAGGCAAAAGATAAAAACGTCACCAATACCCAAATGGGAACGGTGACAATGCCCATCGAAAGTATCAAAAAAATTCCCGCTTTGATGGGTGAAGTGGATGTTTTAAAAAGCCTTCAACTCTTGCCAGGCGTTAAGGCGTTGGAAGGCAGCAGTGGTTTGTTTATTCGAGGTGGCGGGGTTGACCAAAATTTGATTTTGCTCGACGAAGCCATCGTTTATAACCCTGGTCACTTGCTCGGTTTTTTCTCTGTTTTCAATGCTGATGCCATCAAAAATACGACCTTGATAAAAGGTGGAATGCCCGCCCAATACGGTGGTCGTTTGAGCTCCGTTTTGGATATTCAGATGAAAGAGGGCAACAATCAGAACTTTGGCATCGAGGGCGGCATTGGGCTAATTTCGAGTAGAATCACGGTAGAAGGCCCCATTCAGAAGGGAAAAAGCTCGTTTATGGTGTCGGGAAGGCGTACTTATGCCCTCGACATAGCCCAACCTGCCATCAGCAATACTAAGTTTGCGGGTACCAATTATTACTTTTACGACCTTAACATGAAGTTCAATTATACGTTTAGCGAAAAAGATCGTCTTTATTTGAGTGGTTATTTTGGGCGTGATAAATTCGTTTTCAACGCAAAAGAACGGGGCTTTAAATTTGAATTACCTTACGGAAACGCCACCGCTACCCTTCGATGGAATCACGTTTTTACCCCCAAACTTTTTATGAATGTGTCAGGCGTTTACAATGATTATGATTTTAAAGCCAGTGGCGGACAAGATATTTTCAACTTCAATGCCTTCAGTGGCGTGCGTGACTACAACGCAAAAGTAGATTTCGATTGGTTTGCAAGCCCCAAACACACGGTTAAATACGGGGTGAATTATACCTATCATCGCCTAACGCCTAACGTTTTTTCGGGTTCAAACGGAGATACTACTTTTACCAACTCAGCGTTAGTGAAACCAAAATATGCCCATGATGCTGCACTTTATTTTGCGGACACATGGAAGGCAAACAAACTTTTCACGCTTGAATATGGCTTGCGTTTGTCCGCTTTTCAACAAAT
>JAYTMW010000222.1:0-6666 GCA_043728105.1 Saprospiraceae bacterium
ATGCGTAAAATGAACATCAACAATGGTTTTGATTTAAAACAATGGACAGAAATTGAGTTAATTCGACGCTTTGGAAAAGTTGGCAGACATTACTTTCGGATTTGTAGGGGGGAAGACCAAAGCGTTGTCAACCCAAACCGTATTCGGAAAAGCATCAGTGCGGAGGAAACTTTTAGAGAGGATTTGGATAATGAAGACGATATGAAAGCGGAACTTATTCCCATCGCTCAAAAGGTTTTTGATTACATGAAATCCAAAGACAACTTTGGCAAAACGCTGACTTTAAAAGCAAAAAACGCTCACTTTCAATCTTTTACACGTTCAAAAACGTACTTATCTGAACTGCGAGATTTTGATGAAATACTGAGGGGGGTGTTCGATTTATTGGCAAACCACAAAGCTCAATTTGGAAAAGTACGCCTCTTGGGTGTAGCCGTTTCAAACCTTACAAAAGAGCAAGTTTCTGATGGGATTCAATTAGAAATTGATTTTGAAGAGGATTAAAAAAGATTAAGTTATTTTTGCAATTGTAAACATTGAAATTTATTCTTCATTCAAACAAACAGCATCATCTAAAAATGGCAGAGTCGCTCAATATTCCAACTTCCACTCTTCGCAAAGATATTTATGAATCAGTGATTCCTCAAATCGAAGCCTTAGTAACGGGCGAAACCGATTTGACTGCCAATTTGGCAAACATAGCGGCGGCATTAAAAGAAGCCTTTAACTTTTTTTGGGTCGGGTTTTATTTGAAAAAAGAAAATCAATTGGTTTTAGGCCCATTTCAAGGCCCCATTGCTTGCACTCGCATCAATTTTAATCGAGGCGTTTGCGGTCATTGCTACACAACTAAACAAACTATTATTGTGCCCGATGTGGAAGATTTTCCGGGTCATATTGCTTGCTCGTCGGCTTCTAAATCAGAGATAGTTTTACCCGCTTTTGATAAAAAAGGTGAAGTTTTCTTGGTTTTAGACGTTGATTCTGACCAATTAGATGATTTTTCAGCGGTTGATAAGGTTTTTTTAGAGCAATTGATGCGCATCATTGAAAAATTGTATTGATAATTTAGGCGTTAAACAAAAAATAATATACCCAACTTAGTCATTCTATCTCCTTTACTCTGCGTTAAATTCTTTTTAAATAATCCATTATTTCTCAAAAAATTTGTCTTGATTAAAGAAAATATAAAGACCAATTTGGGTGTATTATTTTTTGTTTAACGCCTTAAAAACCCATGCGAGGCATGGGTGCAACGTCATGCCCCACGAAATCACCTTTCAAATATTTGTAATAAGCCGTGACGGCAATCATGCCCGCATTGTCGGTGCAATATTGAAAAGCGGGGATGTAGGTTGACCACCCCTCAGTATTTCCCATGTTTTCCAATGCCTCACGCAAGCCACTATTGGCGGACACGCCGCCCGCAATGGCGATGTGCGTGATGCCTGTTTGTTGCGCCGCTTTTTTGAGTTTTTTTAATAAAATATCAACTATGCGTTTTTGCACCGAAGCGCATATATCATTGAGGTTTTCTTCGATAAAAAGTGGATTTTCCTTGGTTTTCTTCTGTAAAAAGTATAAAATTGACGTTTTTAGACCACTGAAACTGAAATCTAAGTTCGGGATTTGCGGCTCTGGAAATTCAAAAATGGGCTTGCCCAATCGAGCCAATTTATCAATCACAGGCCCCGCAGGATAATCTAAACCGAGCATTTTGCCCGTTTTATCAAAGGCTTCACCGGCGGCATCGTCTAAGGTTTGCCCCATAATTTCCATGTCTAAATAATCCGTTACTTTGATAATTTGGGTATGACCACCCGAGACGGTCAAGCATAAAAAAGGGAACTTTGGCTTTGGTTCTTCCGCAAAATGCGCCAACACGTGTGCTATCATGTGATGCACCTCAATCATCGGAACGTTGAGCGAAAGCGCAAAAGATTTGGCAAACGACACGCCCACCAAAAGCGAACCCATTAGCCCTGGCCCACGAGTGAAAGCCACGGCATCAATATCGTGTTTGGAAATGCCCGCCTTGCGTATCGCCATTTCCACGATGGGTACGATGTTGATTTGGTGCTGTCGGCTCGCCACCTCAGGCACCACGCCACCGTATTCTTTATGGATGGTTTGGGTGGCAACGCTGTTGCTCAAAATCACGCCTCCCCTCAGTATTGAAGCCGCCGTATCGTCGCACGAAGATTCGATGGCGAGGATGATAATGTCGGCGGGTGCTTTTCCCTTTTTTGTTGGTGTCATATATATACGTGTAGAATTGTCAAAATTTTTTTGAATAGATTTCGTTTTAAATAAAAATTATATTCTTAAAATAGAATTTTAACAGAAAAGCAAATAATTACAAACCTTCGTTAATTTTACGCAAAATTCTATCATTTTAGTTTAATATTGAAATTTAGAGACAATTGGTTTTTAAAATTTTTCTAAACGCCAATGACGCTAATTTGATGCTGATTTTTTTCAATTCTAATTAATTTATACGATTTAGCCATTCATTTCAAAAGAAATTCAGCGTTAAATCAGCAAAATCAGCAAAATCAGCAAAATCGGCGGTTAATTTCTTTTTTATGAGGTTTCAAATAAAGTGTTATCAACTATCCATTATCAATTAAAAATATGTCCACAATAAATAATATAAAACAACTGATATCAGAAGGTAAAACCAAAGAGGCTTTGGATACTTTCCAAACCTTGCTCGAAGGTTCGGGCAGGGAAGAGTTCAACGAATCGCTTTTGTTAGAATCACAATATATTGAGGTGATAAAAAAAGCGCAATTGGGCTTGATGGATGCCAATGTAGAGGTGAGTCGCATCAATTTTGCGTTGTTGTGTTTATGTGACAAAGTTGATATATTGGAAATTAGGGCGCATCAGACGGATAAAAAAACGACGGAAACGGAAAAGTCGGACAATAAATCTATTGTCACAGCACTCATTGTTTTTGCTATTTTGATATTGATTGTCTTAGCTATTGTATATTTAGCGGTGAAAAATGTGTAGTGATTGGATATTTAGTTTGTGACTACTTGCTCTAATTGCCCTGTTTTACCTCAAACGGGGCCCCTCAGTATTTTGGGCTATTTTTATGGATTTACGAAGATAAGCTAAGCCTTACTTCTATGCGGCACTCCGTACTCTTCACTCCTTACTCACATACGGCACTCCTTACTTACTCCACCTTATTTTCCTAAAAAAAATTATTCGATTTATTTAATTTACTGTAAAAAGAAAGTCATAATATATTGCAGCCGTGGATAGTGATTGAAAGTCGGTTTACATTTGTACTATCAAATTTAAACTTAATCATTTTGAACTTCCAATACGTTTGCATGAGTAAATGTTTTTACATATTTCTCTCCTTTTCTTTAATTATTTTTAAAGAAAATCTCCACGCTCAAAGCGACAGTTTACCGACTGAAAAATTGCTCGAAGAGTTTATCATTACAGGCAATTACAAACCTACGGGTATTGACAAATCGGTTGTTCTAACAAGAAATATCAATATTGAAAAACTACAATCGTTGGGCGTTCAAAACGTGGGCGATGCGTTGAAGTTTCAAACCAATATGCGTTTGCAACAAGATAATATTTTAGGTACGGCAGTTTCGATGCAAGGCATGTCGGGTGAAAACGTGAAAATATTGATTGATGGTGTGCCGCAAACGGGTCGTCAAAACGGCAATATTGATTTGTCGCAACTTAATTTGGCGAATGTTGAACGCATCGAGATTGTGGAAGGCCCTCTCAGTGTTCAGTACGGTACAAATGCTTTGGCGGGTACGATCAACATCATTACGAAGAAAAAAACGGCAAAACCCATTGAGGGTCAATTGAATACGTATTATGAAAATATTGGACATGCTAACATCAATGGTAGTTTTGGTTTGAGAAATGACAATCATAGTATATTAATGAGTGGTGGTCGAAATTTTTTCAAAGGTTGGTCTGACGTTGACACTTCTCGTTATATGCAATGGAAACCGAAGATTCAATATTTTGGTGATGTGCGTTATGGTTTCACGGATGAGAAAACGCAGATAAGTTTATCGGGTAGTTATTTTGATGAATATATATTGAACAGAGGTCGTCCCATTCAACCGTATAATGAAAATGCTTTTGATGATACCTACAAAACGCAACGTTACAACACGGCGTTTAATTGGTCGCAATCGCTTTCAAAATCTTGGAATGCTAATGTGATTTTGTCTTACAATCATTATCAAAGGATAAAAAATAGCTACTATCGTAACCTTGTCAATTTGACCCAAACGTTAACCGAAAATGATGGGGATCAAGATACTACGCAATTTAATTTATACACATCAAGAGGTACAATTTCTAAATCAGACGGTAAAACGTTGAATTATGAATTGGGTTTTGACGGCAATTTGGAAGTGGGCAATGGTTTGAGATTGAAGGAAAATAAGCAACAAATTGGAGATTATGCCGTGTTTGCGAGTGCAGAATGGAAAATTACTGAGGGGGTCACTTTGCGTCCGGGTTTGCGGGCAGCGTATAACACATCTTATAATGCGCCTTTGATTCCGAGCCTTCACGCCCGTTGGCAATTGAATGAAGATTGGACTTTGCGGGCATCTTACGGTAGGGGTTTCCGTGCGCCAAGCTTGAAAGAACTGTATTTTTATTTCGTGGACATCAACCACAACGTTAGAGGAAATGAGAATTTGTTGGCTGAAAAGAGTCATAACATAAACGTGTCAACGACTTTTAAAAAGGCGGTGGGCAACACGATATATAAAGCTGAAGCGAGTGCGTTCAATAATGTGATTGAGAACCAGATTACGCTTGCTGTATTAAAAGGTGGCGACAATGCTTACGGCTACATAAATATTGGCAATTTGAAAACGCAAGGTGGACAGGTCTATGGTGAAATAGTTTTGAATCGTTTGAACATTGGTGCTGGTGCTTCTGTTACGCACAGTGTAAATATTTTTGAGAATCAGAACTTTGAGGCAACTACTTTTGAGTTGCGCTCAAATGCGACTTACACGATGCCAAAATTGGGTTTGGATTTTAGCGTATGGTTTAAGCACAATGGTCGTCAAAATGGGTTTGCTTTGAATGAAGAAGGTAAAATAATGCCTACCTACATTTCCGCATTCAGCATGGCAGATGCGTCGTTTGGCAAAAAACTATTTAACAATAAAATAGCGATTTCAACAGGAATTAAGAATTTATTTAATGTAAAAAATATTGATTCACAATTAGTTAGCGGTGTTCACGGTAGTGGGAACGGTTATTCTCCAGTAGCGACTGGAAAAATAATTTTTATAAAATGCACATTTAATTTGTAGAATTAAAAAAAGCATTCTATATTTGTACCATAATCGTTAGCAACGCCAAGCTAACCTTAGATTTGACTAAAGAATGTCGTTTCATAATTTAAGTATTAGTGTTTTGAAGGTTGGGCGGCAATTGGCAGGTTCGCTTGCCGTTGCCGCTTTTTTTATGCTTGCACTTTTCGGGTGCATCAAAGAAGAAAGTGCAGTAACACCGCAGCCCATTGACCTTACACTCATCAAGTCCAGAATCTCTCTCGGAACGGATTATCGTTATCAAGCCTTTTACAATTTAGAAAAAGATTCAATGCTTAGTCGCAACCTCAAATTTGATTGGGATGTGGCTTTTGATGCCTCCAATACTGAGGGGGTCAGTCTGTATCTCAATTCAGCGAAATACATGTTTGCATCGCCCGTAACAAAAGGTAATTTTGAGACTTTAAAGGACACAGTGGGCTTTTTTAACAATCGTAGATGGGATGCTTCAAATCGCCCTGACTCGCCTGCAATTGGCTCCATCAAGTCTTTGGATAAGTTTTTTGTGATTGATAGGGGATATGATGCGGCAGGCGATGCGGCGGGATTTGTAAAAATAAAATTTGAAGCGGTTAATGATAAAAAAATAAAATTTAAGTACGCTAATATCAGTGAAACCAAAGGCACGCAGGTAGATATTGCTCGCACGAACACCTACAATTTGGTTTATTTTTCCTTTAAAACTGGTACAGAAGTGATGGTAGAGCCGCCCAAAGACAATTGGGATTTGAAATTTACGCAATACATACACACGTTCACGAATCCCTATATTCCATATCTTGTTACGGGTGTTTTAATAAATCCATTTAACACCACAGTAGCCGTTGATTCTTTAACATCTTTTGATAAAGTAGATCGTGCTTTTTCTCAAAATATGACGTTCAAAAACAATCCCGATGTGATTGGCTATAATTGGAAAGATTTTATTGATGGTGCTTACGCCACAAAATCGAAATATATATACGTCATCAAAAATTCAAAAAATATGCTTTTTAAATTGCGTTTTACGGATTTTTATGATGCGCAAGGAGTGAAGGGAACGCCTCGGTTCGAGTTTCAGCGGTTGTGATGTAGCATTGAATAGGCCCCTCAGTATTTTGGGCAAAAAAGCCTTGAAAACGTATTGTTTTTAAGGATTTTTTGTGTTTTGGGTTATTTTGTCTCAGATGCTTTGCCCTTAGACGCTTTTGTGTTGTGGTGAAATAGCCCACAGACAGACGAGTTGCACCGAATATAGTATGGTGCTGAAAAACATGGAAGCGCACATGCGCATAGGCGGCAATCACACGGAGACAGAAAGAGTAAAAAAGGG
>JAYTMW010000223.1:0-2619 GCA_043728105.1 Saprospiraceae bacterium
CAGTTGGTGCAGCTTTCCGTCAATTTGCGGTGTCTTTTGACCCATGTGTGAGCTATACAAATCCTGATATTAACCCTCAAAAACCTGAAATCACGGGTACGGTTGCTACGTGTGTAGGAGGTTCAAGTCAAACATACAGCACAACTCAACCTTTCAATACCTATAATTGGACAGTTGTGGGAGGCACAATTACGTCTGGTCAAGGCACTCGCAATATCATTGTTGATTGGACTTCGACGGGCGCAAAAACGGTGAGTGTTGCCACCGTTGATGCCAACGGTTGTGTGGGTTCAGCAAATTTTGAAGTCACGGTAAATGATGACCCCTCAGTATCTTTCGTTAATTTGAACTCAGCGGTGATTTGCGAAGGTGAAAGTACGACTTTGACAGCAAGCGTTCAAGGAGGCGTTGGCACTCCAACCTACCAATGGGAAACGAGTTCAAACGGAACAACTTGGGATAAAATTAATGGAGAAAATGCCACATCGTTAGTGGTATCTGGAAATACATTGGGCATTAAATATTATCGAATCGTCGTAAGTTTTGGCAATACGGGGTGCAGTAGTGCAACGTCTGTTAGTACAACCGTAGAGGCTGTTTCAAGTTTAGCCATCACGTCAACATTAGTCGGATTTACAGAATGTTTGGGTGGCACAAAAAAGCTATCAGTACAAACCGTAGGTGGTAAAAACACGACTTATGAGTGGCAAGTGAGTTATGATAATACGACTTGGGCTGGCATATTTGGTGCTATTGATACCGTTTATACACCATCAAGTACCTTTGCAGAAAAAAGATATTACCGTGTGTCAATTAGTTCACAAAGTATAGGTTGTGGAAAGGTTCAAACTGAATCTGCAATTGTTGTTGTAGTGCCTGACCCAGCCGTGAACGTAAATGTTTCTGTTTCTTCAATTTGTGTAGGTGGCACGGCTGTTTTAACCGCCAATGTGACTGACCCATCTGGCACGTGCGGGGTTCAATGGCAATCAAACAGCAACGGCACAACTTGGAAAGATATTGAGAACGAAACAAAGCCTTCATTAACCGTGGGTGCTTTGAATAGCACAACTCGTTATCGCATTATGTTGAATTGTAGCGGTAGTGGGTGTTGTGATTAGATATTTTTTTTTAGGAAAAACGAAGAGGTAGCTCCGCAAATTCTTAGTCACTCGTTACTTTCATTATTCGAGGGCTTAGGCATAAGCGGAGCTACCTCTTTCTTATTTTCCTAAAAAAAATATCTTAAGTAATCTGTAAAATATAAATAGTTTTTTTTTTACACCTCACATAATCGTTTTTGTAATAAAATTCTGATGTTTAACCGATAGTGTGGAAATTAGAAAAGAACGCATCAAACGATTGAAAGATTTTAAGATTCAATTGCGATATATTTTGGCTTATAGAATGCTTTGTAGTGATATTTTTTCTAATGTGAAATTTAACACTATTGAGGAAAAAATAAGATTTTATGCCACGGCATACAATACAGGTTTTGATAAAGACGTTAATACAATCAAACAATGGATGACAAAAAAAGCCTTTCCTTATGGTAAAAAATATAAGGGCAATCAAATGGCTTTTAGCGATTTATCCATTGATTTTTACACAAAATATTCCCTTGAATTTTAATCTAATTAAGTCTAATCAAAATCATTTGAATGATTCAAATCTTACCATTTTTTTAGTTATTAGTTATTAGTTATTAGTTATTAGTGATTAAGTTATTCATTATTCTAACTCAATCACAAATTCACCAATCACTAATCACCAATAACATTCTTCAACGGAGGACATTTTCATCAAAAAACCACTTTTTTAACTATTAAATTTCCAAAAGATTCATGTATAAAACCTTGATTGTCATGGCTTTAACGTTGCTTACTATGTCTGCAAGTTATGACAATTAAACGAATGAAAAAACAAAAGAGGCCATCACCGAAAATTCATTTAAAGCAAATTCCGACAACTCAAAACCATTAGCAAATCCTCCCAATACCGATCTAACTCATTATATATCACGTTTACTTTTGAGGCATCAAAGGGGGCGGCTTATTGGTACGGAAACGGGTCAAAATAGTCGTTCCCAACGGTGTGAAAAAGGTGATTTATGGGCATGTTTCAAGGTGAAAAACACCATCAAAAAGACGATAAAAAAACTCAAAACGATATAAAAACCGAGGCTGATTTAAGGCGTAATTTACAATTTTAAAGTTTCGATTTTCCCCTCCGATTTTGCATTATTATCCTATGAAAGAAGGCGACTGATTGGATCGGTCGCCTTTGCTTTTTTAGCCTTAATTTTATTTAACAATTAGCTTCGTTGTTGTGAAGCCAAAAATTCTTGACGTACCTTTTTGACAAAAGATTCATCCGTTTCAAATTCTAATGCTATTTGATCATCTGTCAATGAGGTTGTTTTTAAAGCGAAGAAAATTGCTTTGCGGAGACCGTTAAGTTCACCTTCAAGTTTGCTTTCAAGTTTACCTTTAAGTTCAGCTTTTTCATCCCTAACTTCAAACATTAGACTTGTTGTAAGTTGATACTCAATGGTTTAGGTGGATATATTAAAATTCCATAGCCCTGCGCTGACATTAATAATTCTGTCAATCGTTGAAT
>JAYTMW010000224.1:0-4588 GCA_043728105.1 Saprospiraceae bacterium
TAAAAGGTTGTGGATGATAAGTTCTTCTGCTTTGATTGTATCTCTAACAATTTTGTGCAACTTGTTAAGATGTTCGTCTTCATCAGACAGTAACTTATCTATATCATCGTTGACCATAATTCAGTTGATTGTTTAACTTGTTAAAATCATAAAATACTGAGGGGGGTAAACGATACTGTATCAAATGGCACTGATACTAACATGGATTATAAAACTCTTACGCCTAAAGTTGCTTGAATCCAAGCGTTTTTATAGCGGGGTGTAGAGGATGTACCGTCTCCGTTATTGTTTTGGAAATCTCGTCCTGCTCTTAAACCAAGTACAGCATTTTTTATATTGATATCAACGCCACCTGTGAAGCCCAATATGTTTTTACGGATATTATCGTTGTTAAATGCTTGATTCTGTTCAGTAGTAAAGACTTCATTCGTAAACTTATCTTTTTGGTTCAACAAATAAGAATATTGAGGTCCGAGAACGATTGTCACAAATCCAACGGGTTTAATAGCAAGCATCAAAGGCACATCAATATAATTGGTCGTCCGAGTCAAGTCATAAGGACTACCCAATACGCTGCCTTTTGCTATAAATCCTTTTTGAGAAAACAACATTTCAGGTTGGATACCAATGAAACGCCCTAAGGGAAGTGCTAAAAAAACACCACCTGCAAAACCCAATTTAGACGTTGACGTAAACTTTCCACCCTTCGAGTCATACTGGTTTGAGTAATTTCCACCCGCTTTTAAGCCAAATGAAACACCGCTATTTTGTGCTTTACTATTGTTAATCATAACGGTTAATACCACCATTAATAGGATTAGTTTTTTCATTTCAATTAAATTTAGTTATGAAATAATTTTCATGGTGCAAAGGTGAGTTCTTTATCTTCGAGTCGTGTTACACAATTTTTTTTTTAAGTTACATCTTTCACACATTGAAAAGTTATCACCTATTTTTTCCTAAAAGGCGGCATAATACGCGGTAGTTTTTCAGAGAAGTCTTTAAAATTTAAATTGAATTTTATGAGCGGCGGCGTTGTATCGCCCAACAAGAAACCCCAAGATTTTAAGGAATCAATGTTGTCAAAAATCAGTTTGATAATAGCCGTTAGTGGAATGGATAGAAACATACCTGGTACGCCCCATAATGCTGCACCACAAAACACTGCAATGAGGCATATCAGCGCATTGAGTTTTACTTTTGAACCAATTATTTTAGGAACGATGTAGTGATTGTCTATAAATTGAATGACTGAATAAAGTATTAAAACGTAAAAAGCATAAATGGGTGATTTTGTCACCAAAGCGATAATCATGAATAAGCCGACAGCAATAATGCCACCGATATACGGAATGACATTCAGCAGTGCGCCCAAGATGCCAAACAAAATAGCGTATTTAATGCCCAATATGAGAAGACAAACAGAATTGAGGGTCGCAACAATAGCAAATTCTAAAAAAAGCCCAACAAGATAGCTTTGAACGATTGTCTTTGTTTTTATTAATATATCGCTTACTTTATTGTCATTGCTGTCACCAAAAAGCCGATGCGTAAACGCTACTAAATGCGATTGGTATAATAAAAGCATAAAAATGTACACAGGTGTTAGAAAAGCAACCGATAAAAACCCGCCCATCGTCGTGAGTGTTGTACCTATTGCCGACCCACTGTTATTCAAGAGGTCTTTACTGCCATTGGCAATCCATTCATTGATTTTTTTCACACTGATATTGAAATAACCCGCAGCCCAGCTAATAGATTCGTTAAACATGGTTTGGAATTTATCCACTAATTGCGGATAAGCTTGACTCAACAAAGCAGCTTGTGACGATAATAAAACAATAAGCGCACTGGTGAGTAAAAAAACGATTGTTAAAACAACCGTGATGGACATCGCCAGATTCATTCTGTTATTGACTAAAAAATTTACAGCTGGACTGATTGATATAGCCAATATGGTCGCATAAATCAAAGGAAGAATGATACCTTGTGCGATGTATAACATGCTGATAAAAGCATATAAACCAATGACAAGAAGTGATGCTTTGGCATAAATAGGAAATTTCATGTGAATAGAATTTTTTTTAATAATGAGTGATAAATGCAGAATTTGCCCCCCTCAGTAAATTCATCATTTATCATTCATAATTCATCATTAGTTAACCTATTTTAGGTTTTTTTCCATAAATATCTTTCAATCGAATGGGTTTACCATCGGCATCTTTTACATTGAGGTTATACCGTATCCTGACACGAGTGCCTATGGGTGCATAATAGTAAATGCGCCACATATCGCCTTCACCGACACCGATACAGCCATTTGAATAGGCTTTACCGAGCGTATTTTCATTGGTTGTTGGATGAATCAATTGACCAAAATTTTCACCATTGATTTGAGGCTCCAGCCAGGGCATCAATGCCATAAATGTTGAGTCACCATCGTCGCGCTTGGTTTTATCATGTGTTTCGCCTGTAACCGGGTCTAAATAAGCGGATTTGAAATAAGTATGAATGATTTTACCGCTACCCGTCTTTGTTCGAAGTTTAGACATCTTTTCGTAATTCGCCCATTGGTTTATGCGGTTTTGCCCAACTCTAACGAGATAAGTACCCAGGGTATCGCTGCCTTCAATAACACGAAGCTTCATTTCAGGGATATTAACGTCGAGAACGGTTTCCCCTTGTTTTTGAACTAATTGATGCGCAACAGTATCGGTTGGGATGTATAAAGTATCGCCTTTTTTAAGAACAACCAGTTCTTTTTGGTCATAGACGAAGACACCCCGTTTTCTTTGGCGATAATAGTCAGTGCTTTCTAAGGTATCAATAATCCACGGATTTGTGCGCACAATAAGGTGCGCTGTTAAATCATAAGCCACAAAAGTGTCATAGACATGGGCGATACTGTCCATATAAGGAAAATACTGCTTTATACGAATGTCTTTTTCAACAACATACGCATAAAGCCAAGTTTTAATAGTCAAACTATCGGTATTGATTGCCTGTGGATTGGGTGTTTTGACCTTTGGTTTGCAACTAAAGGCGATGACAAATAAGAATAAAGCCATCAAACAAAAAGGTCTGTGCGTTTTCATAAGAGGTGTTTTAATTGTTTGTACTATGAAGCCTATCGCTCGATTTGTTCATAATCATTCTCAATAAATTGCTACCGAAAGCCTTAACCGTTTCAGGGTGTTTCGCAACAATGTTTGTGATGCTAAATAGTATAGCTGTTACAAAAAGCTTTTTTAAGGGGCTTATTGATACATCTTTAAGTAACTTTTGGGAGAGATATCCGACAACTAAACCCACTGATGTATTCAAAATATCGTCTTTCAAAACATCAGAGTCGGCGGCTTGTTTGAAGGTATTTTTGATAATATTGATGGGTTGTATGCTTTCGAAAGCGCGGTTGAATTGTTCTTTCAACATTTTCCCTTCATGGGCTTGCCTCATTTTAAGTTCAAGGATGGCATCTTTAATACTTGCATCTGAATTTATCTTTTGCATGACCGATTTTATTTTTTACTTAATTATCATTATCGAAATAGATTTACTAAAAAATTTAAAATTTAGTAAATCTTTACCTCCTCCCGATTGTTAAGGGATATGCCATCACTATCCAATTGTGAAATCAATAAATCACTGATGGGTTCTTTAATCCATTTATGAAGAGAAAGAAACAAAACAACCCCCACGACGAGGTAAAATGCGGCGACAATAAAGAAACCGAAGTAAGGTTTTTCAAGTAAATCACCCAAGTAGAGTGCCATGCCAAAGCTCAAAAAAGAAACAAACAGCACCATGACGATGAAAACGATGAATCGAGATGCTAACAAAGTTATGACAACACTCATCGTCTCAATCACTTTGTACTTTGACAGTTCCAAGGTCGTTTTACCATACGCTTCGACTCTTTCAAACAATGATTCTATTAAACTGGGAGGCATTTCCATATTAATTGTTTTTTATACGTGCAGCAACAAAAAATAATAAGCAACAGACTTTGGTAATCAGTGCAATTAGTCAATGGGTTTTCTAAGTTGTTGAAAATAAAAAAAGTATGGATTGAAACAAAAGAATTTCACCCATTCCCAAATTTTGTCTGTCGCTTATTATATTTTGCGAAAGGATTTATTTAGTTAGCTCCTTCGCTTTTGAATTTACCGAAGTAGCGACTTCATTAATGGCTAATTCTGCTTTTGCTTTGCCATTTTCAGCCATCTTTGCCGTTTCAGCCATCAAACTTTCAAATTTCTGAGTCATGCCGTCAACGAATTCAGTGAATTTGTCGCTTAATCCATCTGCATAATCACTGCCTTTTCTTGAAATTTTCTTCCGTGTTGTTGCACCTTTTTCAGGAGCGAACAAGATACCTAATGCGGCACCTGCCGCAAGACCTGCTAATACGCCTACGAAGGCTTTTACTGAGTTCATAATTGAATATTTTTAATTGTTTAAAAAATGTTTGTGTCGCTAAAGCATCCGCAAAGGGTTTGATTGCCCCCTCAGTATTTGAGTACATTGGGTTGGTTTACAATACTTTGCGGGAATGAATAGCCTACCTATAATTTGTATAAAGTTTTTA